>JALOTR010000538.1 GCA_025457805.1 Akkermansiaceae bacterium
GCCAAGGCTCCGAAGCGCCGACGATTGTCACGCTGATCGCAGAAAAATCCGGTCTTGTGGCCGCCGCTGAAGTCCACCTCGTAGCGCACGCCCAGTTCGCGGATTTTCACCGACCGCACCGCGTCCGATTCCACCCCGCCGAATCTCGGGATGCCCTCCACCCGCGCCAGATCCGTGTCCACGCTCACCACCACCCGCTTCGTGTCGAAACACTCGTGCAGCAGTGGCAACCAGCGGGGCAGGCGCTGCCAGGCGGCGAGGTTGGTGATTTCCACCGAGAGCACATCCGCGAATTTGTCCGCCACGATGCCGGGCAGGAAATCCGCATCTCCATGGATCGCCCGATAGCTGTCCGTTTCCGCATCCAGCTTGAGCATGCCCCGGCGAAATTCCGCCGCGCGACGGATCGCTCCTTCGAAAAATGATTCGTCCAAATCCTCCAGCGAGTGGCTCACCACCCGCAGCGGCATCCGCGACTTCGGATTCCAGAGCCCCCAGCCAAAGGGCGTGCCCTCCTTGCCCAGCACCTGCACCAGCGCCCCCGGCGTGGCATCCCGCGAGACCTCCCCGATCATCTTGGGCCAGATCGAGGGATGGAAGGTTTGATATTTGATTTGGACCGTCGGCACGGCGGAAATACGCAGCAGCGGCAGGGGATTGTCGATGGATAAATCGTCAGCGCGCTCGGCACCATCTCCGGCTGCCGGCTCCTCCTGAAAATCAAATCCGCGTCCTATGCGTCCATCTGCGCTTCGATTTCTCTCTAACAACCCTTCGCCCCCAGGCCCCGCTTCTCATTGATGAACAGGGTGCAAACCCAGCCCACCGCGAGAAATCCCGCCAACAACATCAAGGCCTCCGGCGTTCCCAGCGTGTCCTTCACCCATGCAAAGGGAAAGGTCATGATCGCCGATAGTTTCCAAACCATGCCCCACATCCCGAAGGTTTCCGCCTCACGCCCCGGCGGTGCGAGATAGCCGACAAACGCGCGGTTTGCCGATCCCAGCGAACCCAAGCCGCAACCTAACAGATTTCCGATCAGCCACAAAGGCCACACCGGAAACTCGCCCTCCGCGCCGGACGCGAGGTGCATGGCATGCAGCTTGGCATAACCCGCAAATCCCAGCGCCGTCACCAGCCAGCCAGTCAGCAGGATGAGCACGGTTTTCCGGTGGCCGATGCGATCCTGCAGGAAGGTCGGAATGATCGTTCCCACCACGCCCGAAACCGTGATCACCGCAACAAACAACACCAGCCGCACTTGGTTGAAACCAAACTCCTCCGCCAGCTTGCTCGCGAAGAACACCACCACATTCATCCCCGTGCCGTAAAACAGCGAGGCACCTAACAGAATTGCCAGATCCTTCTGCCGCGCCGTATTGCGCACGGACTCCATCAACCGCACCGCCCCCGCCGCGATCATGTTGCGCCCCGGATGCGTTTGATCCGCTGCACGCGGCTCGCGCAGCCACAACATGGTCGGCACGCTGAAGGCGATGAACCACAATCCCGCAAACACAAAAAACGGCCGCCATTGTTCCGTGGCCTGGAGTTTCAATCCCAGCATCGCCGCCGCCGTGATGAGCAAGAGCAACAAGGCCGCCGCATAGGCACAAGCCCACGAAAACCCGCTCAATCGGCCCAATTGATCCTGCTTCGCCAAACCTGGCAGGAAACTCGCGAGGAAATTTTCACCAATCGCAAAAGCAAAGTTCGCCGGAATATATAACAACACCGCCAGCCAGATCTGCCCCGGCTCGATCAGCGCCAGCGCACAGGTAAACACCCCGCACATCAAACCGGAACCGATCAAGCCGCGCTTCTTCCAAGCCCGTTCATCCGCCGCCGCCCCGGCCAGTGGCGAGAGCAGGGCGGTCAACAACATGCTCACCCCGAAAGTCAGCGCCCAGATCCGGTCGTCGATGCGATCATCCTGAACCACCACCTTCGAGAAAAAGATCGGAAACAACAGCGTGTTGATCAACAAAGTGAACGACTGGTTCGCCACATCAAACGAGATCCAAGCCCCCAACTGCCGCTGTTGCGGATATCCATTCAAAGGGTAAAACCTGCGCCAATTCATCATCCCCCGCCACCCAAGCCCATTTCTCCCAACGATTCGATCTCTTTCTCAAAGCACGCGCCCCCAAAGATCAAGGAGCGGCGGAATCCGTCCGCCGTGCCCATGTGCGGCCAATGAGGTGAGCGGAGCGCTTTTCATTGGCTCTCCATGGACGTGGGCGATCCGATATCGCCCCTCCTTGTTTCCCCCCCGCAAGCGCCCCCAAGGAGCGGCGGAATCCGTCCGCCGTGCCCATGTGCGGCCAATGAGGTGAGTGAAGCCCTCCCATTGTCCCCCCATGGTCAAGGGCGCTCCACTCCTTCATCAGGAAAGAAGACGAGTCACCCACGGGGCTTCAAAAACCATGAACGATCCCTCCGGCAACTTCGCCTTTAGCGGATTTCTCCGAACATATCTCGACACATTCATGAAATGATCCCAATCCCGGATCAGTCGGTCAAAATAATCCTTCTGCCAGAGTGCACCCGACGCCCCTCTCCGAGCGTTGATCCGGGTCGCCGAATAACGTTTCCATCCCGCGACGATCCGATTCAGCGAAACGTTTTCACCGGGACTGACCAACACATGCACATGGTTCGGCATAATGACCCAAGCGTGGAGCAGGTAATTGGAGTGATCGTAGTGATGAAAAGCAGATGCAACGATCTCGGCATTTTCTCCCGGCCGATGCTCAGGTGATCGGTGGCTGAAATGTAAGATGATCGGTGGCTGAAATGAGTAGACCTTATTGTCGCAAGTGGCTCACCGTCCCGCAACACCGGGCTCAACCGGCTGCAACCGGTGAACTTGAGGCTGACGAACGGATGAACAGAGCGGTCAGTTCGGCGCGTCCAGAGACTGCGAAATGCCGATAGAGGGCTTTGCTGTAGTCGTTAACCGTATGGCGACTGATCCCCAGGTATACAGCGATTTCTTTCGCGCTAAAGCCGCGCAGCATCAACTCCAGTACTTCCCGTTGGCGTTTCGGCAAGTCCTGGGTGACTGGGGAATCATCGACCGTGTCGCGGGAACTGTTGTCGGTCGTGTCGTCAGTCGCACTGTCAGTCGAAGCGATCATTGTGTGAGCCGTGGCTACGCTGGGTATTGAGCACGGCATGGTAAGGTCGAGATCGTCGAGCATCG
>JALOTR010000539.1 GCA_025457805.1 Akkermansiaceae bacterium
GACGGCCGTCACTCGCATTGTCGCAACTCCGATTGCAAGTGTGTGAGAACGGCGAATTCAGAATGGTCGGTTCGTCCCTCTGCTTGGGAGTGAACAAAGCGCCCCGAAGCATGAATTCGTCACAACCGCAAGATTGACCAAAAGCGGATTACGATGTGGGATCAGGACACCTATGAATCAAACAGGAATTCCCGAAGGTTACAACACCCTCACTCCATCGCTCAACTTGCGCGGAGCCAACGAGGCTCTCGATTTCTATCGGAAAGCATTCAATGCAGTGGAACGCTTCCGCATGCCAGACCCGAATGGTGGCGTCATGCATGGCGAGTTTCAGATTGGCGACTCGATTGTCATGTTCTGCGATGAAGATCCCGCTTGGGGTGCGCTGAGTCCGCAGTCTGTCGGTGGTTGCCCACTCAGTCTCAATCTTTATGTTTTCGATTGCGATGCACTCACCGCCCAAGCCGTTTCCGCCGGGGTGGAAGTGCTGCGCCCGCCCACCAGTTACCCTTGGGGAGAACGCAGCGCCATGGTGCTCGATCCCTTTGGTTACCGCTGGGCCATCTGCACCCACATCGAAGACGTCGCCCCGGAGGAAATCCAACGCCGCATGTCCACCTGGAACCCGGAAACCGGAGAATGGTGAGCGCCGCCAAGGCGATTGATCAAATGATTCTATTTGCCGGCAGCGATCGGCTGCAATGCCGCAGCGACTGCACGGAAGCTGAGCAAGCCAGCCTCGATGTTTTCGATGATCTCCTCAGCCAGGTCTGCGGGCTCCGGAAGATTGTCGAAAAACAGGACATTCGCCTTCACTCCTTGTGCATAAAGAATGCCGGTAGGCAGGCGAAGGATGGTGTGAAATTCGGTGGTTTCCATCAGCTTCTTGCGGACGATTTCACCGGCTCCGGCTTCGAAAAGCACGTTGTCCGGCAGCACCACGGCTGCGCGGCCGGTGGTCATGAACATGGAGCGGATGTGCTGTAGTCGGCCATCTTGAGGAAGATCAGGTAGGTGAGCTGCTCCAGATAGTCGCCGTAGCCGACGCCGTCGTGGCGGAGGGTGGTGCAGAAATTCCAGACTTTAGAGATGATGGTGTCGGTGGTCATGGATTCAGCTTGTGATTTTGTCGGGCAGCTCCGTCATTTTGACGGAGAAATGAGCTGGCGAGGGCCTTTTTGGCGTTGTCCTTCGAATCGGTGACGGGGCCCCGCTCTCGACGAGTTGGGTGAGGCTGTGACCGGAGAATGAATCGGTACATTTGGAGGAACGCTCGGTAAACAGGAAGAGGGTCGGCATTTCAAGCCGCTTTACTCGTCCGGCATCTCGGGCCAGTGTGACGGCGATCCATGGCGGCGGCCTGCGATTGATTCATCCGCTATCTGGCGACTGAGCGCGGGCTCTCCTCGGGAGCATCTCCAAGTCCCTTCCTCCTGCTGCGCGTTACCGATCCCTCCCCTCCCTAACCATACGATCCAATTGAAATCCATCCTCGCGATCCTCATCACCTTGCTCTGGGCATCGCATTCGATGGCGTTCGCCGCTGATGATTTGGTAATCTACCCGCCGGTCCCGGGCCTCACCTCATCGGCGCATTACACGGTCCGACTCCGCCCGGCCAAAGAGGGTGGCGAATGGAGCAGTGCTTTTGCATGGGAGACCGCTTGTAAAACCACCGACAAAAAAACCGACGCCTACTTCGCCCACCTCGCTGGTTGGACCCACAGCTATGTGAACTTCGAAACCGCCGGGCCGGTGGAAGTCGAAATTTCGCGCGCCAACGGTCAAGCGATCCGTAGCGCTGCGGTGCACCCAGGGCGCAAGGCCTCCGCCTGCACGGTCAAGGATGGCAAGGCATTCGTGAGACTTGAAAAGCCCTGCCTCGTCGCCGTGGACATCGATGGCCAGATGGATGGGCAAGACACCGGCAAAGGCTACAAGGGTCCGCCCATCCATACCATCTCGTTGTTTGCCAACCCGCTGTTAGAAGGCAAGCCAAAGCCCGGCGACCCTGGAGTGCTCACTGTGAAACCCGGCGAAATGCCACCCGCCGACGGTCATTGGACCACGCTTCATTTCCTGCCAGGCGTTCATGATATCGGTCTCGCGTTTCCGCTCCGTGCGAATTGCAGTTATTACATCCCCGGCGATGCCATCGTTTACGGCACCTTCTCCAATACGAAATGGGGCGATGCCCATCACGTCCGCATCTTCGGCCTCGGCACCCTGTCCGGAGCACGGCTGAAACATCCCGGATATGTCGAGCCAGCCATCCCGGAAATTGACCACGCACGCTATCGTCCGATCGAACTGGTCGGCACCACCGACACCCGCGTCGAAGGCATCACCATTGCCGATTCCGCCACGCATTCGCTGATGCTGATCCACCCATACAAGCCCGGGCATCCCAACGAAATCAAGTGGACCAAGATCTTCACCTGGCGAGCCAATGGCGACGGCATCAATCCTTTTGGAAACACCTTGATCGAAGATTGCTTCCTCCGCACCCAGGACGATTCGCTTTACGTCAATGGTCTCGGCATCCGCCGCTGTGTCCTTTGGAACGATGCCAATGGCTCTTCCTTCGTCTTGAGCAGCCTGCCGCAACTCGGCGACCGCAAGCTGATCGTCGAGGACTGCGACGTGATCTACTCGCGCGCCATGTGGCACCACTGGAGCGGCGGCCGGGTTTTCAACATGCGCGGCGAAGGCGGCGGCGCGGCAGGCGCCGGAGTGATTTTCCGCAATATCCACATCGAAGACCCGCGACCGACCCTCCAGCAGTTCTTCGTTTGCATGAGCATGCCGGAGCCCTACTCGAAACAGGCGGAAAAACGAAAAGCCGGCGACCTATCGGGCATCCTCTTCCAGAACATCCGCATAGCCGCACCGAGTGTCCTCGGAGAACCACAGATCCTCCATGGCCAGCCCAATGCCCGCATACGTGAGCTCAGCTTTGAAAATCTAACAGTCGGGGGCAAACCCGTGACCGGCCCGGAGTTTTTCAGAACCAACGAATTCGTCGAAAGCCTCCATTTCAAGACCTCACCCTAACCCTGAACTTTGCGACGAAGAGCTACCCGGTCCCAGCGGGACCATTGATGGTAGCCGGGCGTTTCAAAGCCCGGGACAAGTCACCCATTTTCTTCCGTCGCGGCGCGACGGTTGAATGTGTTGAATGAGGTGGAACAGCAGACGTCC
>JALOTR010000540.1 GCA_025457805.1 Akkermansiaceae bacterium
GAGATCGACCTGGTGAAGGATCTGATCCGGCATGGGGAATCCGACTCCGCATCGCTGGACCATGCGCTCGAATTGTTGATTCTGTCCGGTCGATCCCCGGAGCATGCGATGTGCATGCTGGTGCCGCCGTCTTACCGGAACGACGAGGACATTTCCGACGAGGTGCGGGCCTTTTATCAATACATTCGCTCCTTCTCGGAGCCTTGGGACGGTCCGGCGGGCTTGGTTTTCACCGATGGCACGAAGCTTTGTGCCTCGCTGGATCGAAACGGCCTGCGGCCCTCGCGCTACAAGATCACCAAGGACGGCATCCTTTACATCGGTTCCGAAGCCGGGGCTGTGATTTTCGATGACGCCGATGTGGTCCGAAAAGGCCGCCTTGGTCCCGGTCAGATGATTTCCGCAAACACCGCCACCGGGGAATTCAAATACGACCGCGAAATCAAGGAGGAGCTCGCCCGCCAGAAGCCCTATCGCCGGTGGATCGATGAAAACCGCGTCAATCTCCGCAAGTTCGTCTCTCCCGCCGCGCACGTTCCTGAAGTGGACTTCCAAGCAGTGGAGCTTTCCCGCCAGCAGGTGGCTCACGGGATTTCCCAAGAGGAACTCGACATGGTGTTCCCGCCGATGATCAAGGGAGCGCAGGAGGCGGTGTTTTCGATGGGCGATGACATTCCGCTGGCGGTGCTTTCGACGCATCCGCGGCTTTTGTTCACCTATTTCAAACAACTGTTCGCCCAAGTCACCAATCCGCCCATCGATCCCATCCGCGAATGGGCGGTGATGTCGCTGGGGGCAGGTCTGGGACCGGAGCGCAACCTCTTGGCCGAGACGCCATTGCATTGCCACTCAGTGAGTTTGGACAGCGCCATCCTTTTCGAGCACGAACTGGAGCGGATCAAATACCTGGAGGAACAAGGTTTCCCGGCGAAGATCCTCGACTGCACCTGGCCTGCGGAAAGCGGAGCCGCTGGCCTCAAACTTCGCCTCGACGAGCTCTGCCAGGAAGCGGAAGCGGCCGTGGGTGAGGATTACAACATCCTGATCCTCAGCGATCGAGCGACTTGTTCACAACGTATTCCCATTCCTGCACTGCTCGCAACCGGCACGGTTCACCATCATCTCACCCGCATCCGCCGCCGCATGCGGGCCTCGCTGGTCATCGAAACCGGCGAAGTCCGGGATGTGCACCAGATCGCCTGTTGTTTCGGCTTCGGTGCCACCGCCATCTGCCCCTACCTCGGCTATGCCACGGTCCGCCAGTTGGCGGGGAAATGCGACACCTCGCCCCAGAAGGCGATGTCGAATTACCGCAAGGCGCTGGAGAAGGGTCTCCTGAAAATCATGTCCAAGATGGGCATTTCCGTCCTCAATTCCTACCAAGGCGCGCAGACCTTCGAAGCCATCGGCATCGGTCGCGAAGTGGTGGATTTCTCCTTCACCGGCGTGCCTTCGAAAATCGGTGGAATCGGCTTCGAGGAGATCGCCGAGGAATCGATCATCCGACACAAAGCAGCATTTGAAGCAGACGTTTCAAATGGCAAGCCCATCGACCTCGGGGACCCCGGCTACAACCGCTACCGAAAGTCGGGCGAACGCCATGTTTACACCACGGAGGTGATCAAGAATTTCCACACTTTCGTCAAATCCGGCCGTGAAGAGGATTATGAGGAATATGTGCGTGTTTCGTTGGAAACCAAACCCGTAGCAATCAAGGATCTCATCGATTTCGTGCCCGCTGAGACCGGGCCGATCCCGTTGGAAGAAGTCGAGCCGATGGAGTCGATCCGGCGGCGTTTCACGACGGCGGCGATGTCGCTGGGAGCCCTTTCACCGGAGGCTCATGAGACACTCGCGATTGCCATGAACCGGATCGGCGGCAAGTCGGATTCCGGCGAAGGCGGCGAGGATCCGGTGCGCTATCAGCCCTATCCGAACGGCGATTTTGCCCGTTCATACATCAAGCAGATCGCCTCCGGGCGCTTCGGGGTTTCGGCCTTCTATCTGGTCAATGCGGACGAACTCGAAATCAAAATGGCCCAAGGCGCCAAGCCGGGCGAAGGCGGCCAGCTCCCCGGCCACAAGGTCAACGCCCTGATCGCCCGACTCCGCAACACCCAGCCGGGAGTCCAACTGATCTCCCCTCCTCCGCACCACGACATTTACTCGATCGAGGATCTCGCCCAGCTCATCCACGACCTCAAGGAAGTGAACCCGCGGGCGCGGATCACGGTGAAACTGGTGGCGGAATCTGGCGTGGGCACGGTCGCCGCCGGGGTGGCCAAGGCCTCGGCGGACAACATTCTGATTTCCGGTCACGACGGCGGCACCGGGGCGTCCCCCCTTTCCTCCACGAAACACGCGGGCTCGCCGTGGGAGCTCGGATTGGCCGAAGCCCAGCAGACCCTGCTCATCAACAATCTCCGCGACCGCGTCACGCTGCGCACCGACGGCGGCATCCGCAATGGCCGCGACGTGGTCATCGCAGCGTTGCTGGGAGCCGAGCAATTCAACTTCGGCACCACGGCAATGATCGCCATGGGCTGCGTTTACGTCCGCAAGTGCCATCTGAATACCTGCCCGGTGGGAATCGCCACCACCGACCCGAAATTCCGCGCCAAGTTCAAGGGCACCCCGGAAATGGTGATCAACTATTTCAGCGCGGTGGCCAACGAAGCCCGGGAAATCATGGCGAAACTCGGCGTTAGGACCCTGGACGACCTGATCGGTCGGCCGGAGTTCCTCAAACAACGCCACGTGCCAGGCCATCCGAAAGCCAACACGCTCGATCTCAGCGCGCTGCTCAAGGATGTGGTCCCGGAACTCGCCGCGCGTTCGAGTTCGCCCGCAGCGTCGATCTCCCGAATCCGCACTCGCGAGCGCAACGATGGCTTGTCGAAACCCGCGCTCGATTTGCAAATTCTTGCCGACCTTGTCCAATCGGTGACCGGATCGGTGGCTCCCGATGCCCCGCACTATGGAGCCGGGTCGGTGAGTGACGCGACCCTGGATGCAGTCCGCCTTTTGCCGGATCGCCCGCCGGTGGTTTTGGAATACGATGTTGTGAATACCGATCGCAATATGGGCACCCGCTTGTCCGGACGGATCGCCGAAGTGCACGGCGACCACGGGCTTCCTGCCGGAGCCGTGCATCTCACTTTCAAAGGCACGGCCGGACAATCGTTTGGCTGCTTCCTG
>JALOTR010000541.1 GCA_025457805.1 Akkermansiaceae bacterium
CGGCTGCCAAAATCGATCTCGGCGGAAATGAAGCCTCCTTCGCCAAACTCACGCTGTCCGGCGTTCTCGATCTGGGCGACGGCGGCAAGCTGGTGGTGCCATTCACAAGAGTCAATCAGACAGGGAACATTCTCGGCGGCGGAACCGTCAAGGGCACGGTCGTCATGCACGGCTCCGCCATGGGCACGCCCGGGCGGGAGTTGGTCTTCGATGGCGCAGTCACCAATAACTCCGCGATTTGGCTGCCTCCAGGCAGTCAGGTGAAATTTCTTGGCACCTTCGTGAACAATGGCGTGATGGATGTGTGGTCGGGCAGCAAGATGGATTTCCAAGGATATGTCGTAAACAACGGAATCCTCCGCATCACCGAGGGAGCTCTCCTTGAAGCCGGCGGGACATTGATCAATAATGGAATTCTCGACGTCATTACAGGTCCGGATGTTCCGGCGGATCATTTGATCAACCTCGGAATCATCCTCGATGACTCCACCATCAAAGTGGATTCGATTGCGGTGAATGGCGATACCGTGGAAATCCAAATGCACGCTTACCCGGGTCATGTCTATCAACTCCAATCGTGTGACAACCTCGCCGATGGCCAGTGGATCGACATCGGCGATGTGGCGGAAGTCACGGAATCCCGGACCATCCGTTTGACCTCGCCACGTCTGCCGGGGAAAACCGCATCATTTTACCGGGTAAGGGTCTCTCCCTGAGAACCGATAACCGATAACTGATAACTCAAAAAACCACTCAGCGGCGGGTTTCCTCGGTCGGCACCGCGCTGTGTTCCTCGGGTTGGGCGAGGGTGGCATCGGCGAGGATGTCTTTGGTGGCATTTTTCGTTGCCTTGTTGGAAGCATAGGCGTCCGGGGCAAGGCCTTTTTCCAACACAAGTCCCGGTCCCTGATTGAGCGTCGCCTGGTTGCCGGTGAAGGGCAGGGCGGAGGCATCGGTCCGCACGACGAATCCGCCGAGCAGATTGGCCCGCGCGATGTTGCCACTCACCTTGCCATTGGCCGCGCTGTCGAGCACCAGCCCGAACTCACGATTGGCGATCAATTGATTTCCCTCAAGCGTGGCGGAGGCTGCCTGATTATCGATGTGGATGCCATTCCGGCTGTTGCCCTCGCAGCGGTTGTTGGCGAGCACCGCGGAAGCTCCGTCCCAGGTCTCGATGCCGTGCTCGAAATTTTCGATGGCCTCGGAATCCCGCACCTCGATGAGGCTGCCCTTGCCAATCGCCGCCGCGCCGTTCCAGCCATTCGATTGGAACCTGCAGCGCGTGGCCACGGCTTCTCCGCCTTCGATGACCGCGAGGCCATGGCCGCTGGCATCCGTGAAATGGCAATCGACAAAAATCGCCCCGCCGCCGCGAACAAGTGCTGCCGAAAAACGATCGTTGCCAACCGCCTGGAAAGACTCGTGGCGGAAGGAAATGCCGGTGATGCGTGCGCCTTTCGCCTGCGGGCCGATGGTGATGGCGCTGCCGCTGTCCGCATGGCACTCGATGAAGGTTTTGCCGGAGCCCGCACCTTGAAGCTCGATGGCTGCGTTGATGACGAGCGGGCCTTTCCAGACTTCCTCGGCGATGACGATGCGGTCGCCATCGCGGGAGGCTTCGATCGCCTCTGCCGGACTCGCAAAATCCCCCGGAACCCGCAGCGTGCGGGTGTAGGACGCCATCTTTTCCAAGCGGGAGGCGATTTCCTGATTGCCCGGCGAAAGCGCGGCGGCCTCACGGAGCAGATCGAGCGCCTTTTGGTCGAAATTGCCCGTATCCAGCGCCGCAGCCTGGGCGAGCAAGTCCTTGGCGCGGGCCTCGTCCGCCTCGTATTTTGCGAGAGCCGCAGCGGCATCGGCGAGGATCGTCTTCGCCCCGGCGTCTTCCGGGTGAGTGGCGAGAATGCGGTTGGCGGCCTCGATGGCGAGTGGCCACTTGCGGTCGTTAAGCAGTTGGCGGGCGGCTACCAGCGCGGTTTCCAGCGATTGCCCGACGCGTGCTTCTGCGACCTTTGCCAGGATGGCTGCGGCTTCTTTTTCCGCAGGGAATTTCTCCAGCACCTTGCGCGAGGCCGCTTCCGCTTCGTCGAGGCGGCCTGACTCCAGCTCTGCGATGGCCTGGCCGGTCCAGTATCCTACAAATTGCGTCTGCTCCTCGGTCATCCCGGCCTCGATGCTGCGGCGGCCAAGTTTTGCCAACTCAGACCCCGGGGCCAGCTCCTCGATTTCCGCAAATGCCGCCGCTGCTTCCTGCCAACGCCGGTTTTCCACATATTCGGAACCCACCCGCTCCAGAAATGTCACGCGGATCTGTCGCTGGATTTCCGCGCTTTCCTTCTGCTTGTAGTGAAGCAAGCCCCCGCCGGCCACGGCCGTGAGAATGACCGCCGCCCATGCAAGCCGCGCCGGCGTGCGGCTGCGGGGCTTGGCGGGCTTCTCGGATGCGAGGAAAATTTCCGGTGCCTCCTCAAGCGGCTTTGGCCCATCGGTCGGCCGCGGCATCAGCCCCAGCGCCTGCAAATACTCATGCACCGCCGCCATCGCCTGATCGAATTCCACCAGGCCTTCCTGATACCTTGCGCCCAGCACCTCGTTGGGAGCCGTGCGCACCATTTCCGCAATCCGCTCCCGCGCGCTTTCGAACTCCGCGAGATAAGGACGCGGGTCCTCATCAGGACCCAGTCCGAGGATTTTCCGCGCTTCAGTCAGAGTCATGGGATCACAATTGCTGCGTCCGCAGGCTTCATCCTTCAGGGTCCCTCCGTCAACCGCCGATTGCACTCACGGCGGGGAAATTCCGTCACAGTCCGCATTTCACCCGATGAACCGCTGCACGATGGGCATCCTGCGGCCGATGCCGAAGGCCTTGGACGTTACCCTCAGGCCCGGTGCCGCCTGATGGCGCTTCCATTCGTTCAGATCCACCCGCCGCTGCACCCAGCGCACCGTGGTCTCATCGAAGCCCCGCGAAATGATCTCATCCGGCGACAAATGATGCTCCACATACAACTCAAGGATTCCATCCAGAATGTCGTAAGGCGGCAAGGTGTCCTGGTCCTTCTGGTCCGGCCGCAGCTCGGCGCTTGGCGGCTTGTCGATGGTGTTCCAGGGAATGACCTCCCGCTCGCGGTTGATCCACCTCGCCACTTCATACACGCGGGTTTTGGGCAAATCGGAAAT
>JALOTR010000542.1 GCA_025457805.1 Akkermansiaceae bacterium
CGAAACCACGCTCATCGTGAAATCCGACGGCACATGGAAAACGTTGGCCAGCACACCCTTCATCGAATCCTCGCCCACCTACTTCGGTTTCTACAATGGCGTCCGCAACCGTGCCGCCATCCGCTACGACGCCCGCAATGAAATCCCCGCTTGGACCAACCCCGGTTTCGATGATTCCGCCTGGGCTACGGCATCTGTAGTAGATCGATCTTCCTATCAACTCTTCGCCCAACGCGTCGCAGATCAGACGGAAGACGAAGAACTCGCCCCGGTTTCCCTCATCCAATCCGGCGCGGATTGGGTGGCAGACTTCGGCAAGTGCATTTCCGGCTGGCCGCAAAACACCCTGCGCGACCAAGCACCCGGCAGCGTGATCCGCATCCAGTATTTCCAACTCGCCGACGGCCTCGGCGGTGCCGGTTGGGACGAATACATCTGCAAAGGCGGCACCGAAACATGGCGCGCCAATTTCGGCCGTCACACCTCGTTCAAGACCCTCCGCATCTCCGGCATCACCGGCACCGTTACCAATGCCGATCTCCGAGGCATCGTCGCCCACACCAAGGCGGATGTGGCAGGCTCCTTCTCCAGTTCCAGCACTCTGTTCAATGACATCTTCGAAATGTCCGAGCGCTCCGCACGCCAAAACGTCCAGCAGGGCATCATCAGCGTGGATGCCAACCGCGAGCAATCGCAGTGGACCGCAGACGCCCATAACATCGGCATCGGCCTTTTATACAATCACCGCAACACCCAGATCTTCGACAAGATCATCCGCGACTACGCCGGCGAGCAAATGCCCGACGGCCGCTTCTATGCATGCAGCCCAGCCCGGGATTCGGACCTCGCCGAGTGGAGTATGTATTGGCCGATGATGCTGTGGGAGCAATACCTCTTTCATGGTGACAGGAAACTCCTCGCGGACACATGGAACAACCTCACCCGCTGGATGACCTGGGCGGAGTCCACCACCCAGGCAGACGGACTCATCGATCCGCCCGGCTGGCGCGTTTCCGACTATGCCGGCGGCATCATGGAGAGCGGCGGCCGCAACATCGCCACCAACGCCCTCTACTACGAAAATCTGCGCATCGCCGCAGAAGTTGCTATCATCCTCGGTCACAGCGCCACCGCTTATCAGAACCGCGCCTCACAACTTAGGTCAGCCATCCATACCCACCTTTTCGTCGGCGGAAACAGCTATCTCACCAGGGTCGGCTCCAGCCAACGCATCGCACTCGGCGCGGCATGGGCGCTCCGCTTTGGCTTGGTGCCAGCGGAAAACATCCCCGCCGTGCGAGCCTGGATCCGCAGCCAGCCCATCAACATCGGCGGCTATGGCGGCGATGCGTTTTACAACGGTGCCTACGCCGCTGGTGGCCTCGGCGACTTCCTTGTGGCCGACCTCGCCCGCTATCAATTCATGCTCGCCGGCAATCGCACCATCTGGGAGTCCTTCGCCGCACCCAGCGTCGATAACGAGACCAACCACGCCTGGACCGCCTACCCGGCTTACATTTTCCCGCGCCACATCGTCGGCATCATGCCCACCGGCCCGGCCTTTTCCAGCTTCTCGATCAAGCCGGAAACCCGCGGGCTCGACTTTGCCGAGGCCACCGTACCCACCGTGAAAGGGACGATTCACAGCCGCTGGGGAAACGTCTCTCCCTCCGAGTTCACACTCACTTGCGAGATTCCGCCTAACAGCACGTCACTTGTTTCACTGCCGGTCGATCGCCTTGCCGATGTCACCATCAGCGAAAACGGCACTATCATTTGGTCTGGAAACACCTTTCAACCCGGGGTCGCCGGTATCACCTTCGATGGTGCGGACTCGCGCCATATCCGTTTCCGGGTCGGATCCGGCTCATATCAATTCCAGGTTATCGGCACAGAACTGGTCCAAGTGGAAGTCATCGTCGATAACGAAGAGCCCGGTGTCAGTTTCGCCGGAAACTGGACAAACAACACCACTGGCGAGATCGATCAACGCTACGGTGGCAGTTTCGACTACGCCCCGGCTGGCGATGGCTCCAGCCGTGCGGAGTTCCGCCCGAACCTCGTCGCCGGCGGCTGGTATCATGTCCATGCCCGCTGGACCTCTCACCCGAACCGGGCTACCAACGCGCCCTTCGCCATTCATCACCTCCGCGGGCAAACCACCGTGCGTGTCGATCAGGAACAGGATGGCGGCGATTGGGTTCTGTTAGGCACTTTTGAATTCGATGGCGGCAGCACCGGGCACGTCGTGCTCAGCAATGATGCCAATGAGTTTGTCATTGCCGACGCGGTGAAATTCGAGCCACTCGGAGCACCCACACCCGGCACGACGTTCACTTTGTTTCATGACAACTTCGACGCACCCGCCAACAACCTCGACATCAACGACGACCGCGCTCTGCGCCAGTCCGGTCTGTTAGCGCCTACAAGCTATCGCTCCAATCTCAACAACCAGGCCTACCAATCCCAAGTCGGCAATGACGATGGCGGAAATCCGCTTGCCCTGCTTCTCGCGTCCTTCCCCGGAAACCCATCCGGCGGTGAAGCGCTCGAAACCAACTTCGCCTCCGCACCCGGCGGCAGGATCGTTCTCAGCCTCGATGCCCGTTGCCGCAACGACAACGGCGCATCCGACCGTTGGCTCAGCCTCAGCCTCTCGAACCAGGCCTTCGGCGACAATCCCTTCGTCACCGATATCAGCAACGCCTTCGGAATCCTCTTCCGCGCGAACGGCGCGATGCAGGTCTTCCGGCCCGGCCACCCGGCAGAAGTGCCTGCCCCGTCATGGACCAGCAATGCCGCCGTCTCCAGCACGCTCAAACTCATCCTCTCAGACGCATCCGGCAACGGCTCTCCCTTCGCCGGGCACTCCACACTCGCCAGGGTTTACAACTCTGCGGATGAACTCCTCGCTTCCTACTCGCTTGCCCCCATGAGCGGCGGATACCTGCACCTCGCCACTTACGAATCACTCTGGGAAATCGATAACCTCAGCGTATCCGCAGAGATTCCACTGTCGCCCTTCGATGTGTGGATCAGAAGTTTCTACCCTACGGAAACCGACTACACCATCATCGGTCCGGATGCCGATCCCGATGGCGATGGCATGACAAACTCATCCGAATTCGCCTTCGGGCTGCTTCCAAACAACGGCGCTTCGGTCAACCCGATTGCCCAACCCAT
>JALOTR010000543.1 GCA_025457805.1 Akkermansiaceae bacterium
TCGACCCGGGGTCGCAGTGGAAATTTTTTGTTTCGATCGAAGTGAACTCGTTGGAAAAACTCAAGGTCACGCTCGACGACCCGTTTCACCTGAAGTTCATCGAGAAACACATCAAGCCGAACACGGTTTCGCATTTCTCGATGGATTTCGAATTGGATCCCTCCAAGGACCTCAAATACTCGTAGTGAATCGCGTTCATGCCCACCCATGGAAACGCGGGATTTTGGCATGAATCGGGCTTGCGTGAGTTCCCGCCTGCGAGCAGCTTCCGCCGCCCGTCAGCCAGGCGGGGAATCCAAGCTCCATGGTCCTCCCGATCCAACTTCCAGACGACGCCCCTTTCACCCCGGAACAGCGGGCATGGCTCAATGATTTCCTCTCCAAGGCACTCGCCCAAGCCGGCGGCCCTGTCGCTGTGGCAGCTCCCCGCGTGCCGGTGACCGTGCTTTTCGGCTCACAGACCGGGACGGCGGAAGGCCTCGCCAAGAAACTTTTCAAAACCCTCAAAAAAGGCAACTTCGAGCCGCAGCTCCACGATCTCGGGCAATACGAAATTTCCTCGCTGCCCGCCGAGAAAAACCTGCTCATCATCACCTCCACCTACGGCGATGGCGAACCGCCGGATTCCGTCGCGGGCTTCCACTCGCTGCTCATGGGGGCCACCGCTCCGAAACTCGAAGGCGTGTCTTACTCGGTGCTCGCACTGGGCGACAGCAGCTACCCGGATTTCTGCAAATGCGGCGTGGAGTTCGATTCCCGCCTCGCCGAACTCGGTGCCATCCGCCTCTACGATCGCGTGGATGTGGACGTGGACCCGGATGAACCTTACGCCCGCTGGTCCTCAGCCGTCCTCGCCAAACTCGGCCCGGCCCTCGCTGCCGCCGCGATCACGGTCGATGAGGACGCCGATGAAGAGCAAGGTTTCTCCAAGAGCCGCCCCTTCCCCTCCGCCATTCTGGACAACCACAATCTCAATGGACCCGGCGACAAGCAGACCCACCACATCGCGCTCTCGCTCGATGGCTCGGGGCTCGAATACGAGGTCGGCGATGCCCTCGGCGTCTATCCGATCAATCCTGCCAACGTGGTGGATGAAATTCTCGCCAACCTCCCCTTCAAGCCATCCGATGTGCCGGGCCCCGATGGAGAAGACATGCCATTGCGCGAGGCCCTGTTGGGTTATTATGACATCGGCACCCTCAATAAAACGCTCGTCCAAAAATGGCAGGCGCGCAGTGGTTCGCCATTCCTCCGTTCGCTCGTCGCAGCGGATGACAAAAAGGCGTGGGATGATTTCTGCTGGGGCCGCGATCTGATCGATCTGGTGATCGACTATCCAGCGGACTTTGGCGATGCCGAGGAATTTGTTTCCGTCCTCAAGAAACTCCAGCCACGCCTCTACTCCATCGCCTCCAGCCCCCGCGCCCATCCGGGCGAGGTGCATCTCTGTGTGGGCATCGTGAGATATCATACTTACGGCCGCCAGCGCGGCGGCGTGTGTTCCACCTTCCTTGCCGATCGCTCGCAAGGCCTGCAACCCGGCGTCTATGTGCACACCAATCCCGCCTTCCGTTTGCCCACCGATGGCAATGTGCCCGTCATCATGGTAGGCCCCGGCACCGGCATCGCGCCCTTCCGCGCCTTCCTCGAAGACCGCAAGGCCACCGCTGCCAAGGGCGGAAATTGGCTCTTCTTCGGCAATCCCCATCAGGCCACCGATTATCTCTATCAGAACGAAATCGAAGCCTATCATTCCGATGGCATCCTGACCCGTCTCGACCTCGCCTGGTCGCGCGACCAGAAGGAAAAACTCTACGTCCAACACCTCATGCTCCAACAAGGAGCGGAGCTCTGGTCCTGGCTCCAACAAGGAGCCGCCTTCTACGTCTGCGGCGACGCCTCACGCATGGCCAAAGACGTGGACAAAGCCCTCCACCAAGTCGCCGAAACCCACGGCAGCATGACAGCGGACGAAGCAGTGGCCTATGTGAACCAGCTGAAGAAAGACAAGCGATACCTGCGGGACGTGTATTGAGGCCTTGTGATCAAGGACCATCCAGCCACTGTATGCGTGCAAAACCTTGTTTAAGACCTGGCCTGCGGAAGCTTGCCTGAATCATCACCTTCCCATGTTCAACAACATAATTTTCCCAGTTCATTTCATCCGCGAATCTTGCATTCGATGACCGATCCACCGTCTGAGCACTTTCGGCAGCTAGCCAGCGGGCATTGAACAAGAAAAATGGAACGGCCAAAAGTAGAGAAATCGCTCCAATCATGAAGCTTTGAATAAATGAGGTAGATTTCATGGAAGCTGCCGCTGATGGACGTATGCTGGTTCAGACCTGATGCGGGTGCCCCCAGCGAGTTCGTGCCATTCACTACTGACCCGGTTAATGAAGGCTTGCCGGGGATTGGAATGTTACGCTGCGGGGGACGATACCTGAATTCTATTTCTGAAATTCATCAAGAGCCTGAATAGCGCGATCCCAGAATTCCTTCCAAGTTCCTAGCCATACAAGGTAGCCATATGAAAACACACCAGTAGCATAAATCAAAATCATCACAATAGCAGCGCAAACCTCACCCATCGACGGATTACTCTCATCGTTTACAAAAGAATATATAAAGCCGACAACGATTGTAAATAATCCTATTAAAAGCATTATGAGAAATCGGTAAGCTCCCCCTCCAAAGAAGGTGACAATGCATCTTACGAAACTAATGAACATTGTCTAAGAGAATGGAATATGGGCATTCATCGCTGAATGCATTTGGATAGGCGGAAATATCTTCACAGATCAATGTAGTTCCAGCTCCCAATAGTCCGCTCTCCAACGGAGTGAGCCCGGCTTCCATTCCCCCTATCATTCCCAATGCTCCGCCGATGGTAGCGCTGTAAGTCACAGAAAGAAGAGACGAATTGGGATTGCCAATGACGTCATTTAGTCCGCCTCCAACAGCACCCAAACTGCCAGTCGATCCTATTCCTGCCCCAGCGCCCATGGCACCTTCGGTCAATCCAGCTAGCCCAGCAGAAACAGTTCCAGATAAAGCGCTGCCACCTAACGAATAATCGCCATTGTTGTTGGTGGCACCGCTTACTACCGCCGAGACACCTCCAGCTACCTCCCCGGCAATAGAGCCAGCTATTGCCCCAGCAACCGCTCCGGCAGGAT
>JALOTR010000023.1 GCA_025457805.1 Akkermansiaceae bacterium
TGCGCCAAGGAAGGGCGATATCTGATCGCCCGTGTGGATGTGGGGAGCATGGAGGGCGCGGAGCTCTTTCTCATGCGCTTGCCATCCGCGACGGCGATCCGATATCGCCGCTCCTTGAGTTGAAGACTTTCTCCACGCTTCCGCCAAGGAGGGGCGATCCGATATCGCTGCTCCTTGGGGTCAAATTTCGTGAACCGGGAGGTTCGTCACTTCCTCGCGGACTTTCTCTGCGAGGACGGTGGAGAGATAGCGCTCGGTGGAGGAGCAGCCGATGGTGACGATGCGCTTGCCTTTGAACTCCGGGCGCTTGGCGACCTGCATGGCGGCCCAGACGTTGGCTCCGGTGGAAATTCCTGCGGGCAGTCCTTCCTGTTGGGCGAGGGCTTGGGCGGTGGCAAAGGCGTCTTCGTTGGTCACTTGGATGACTTCATCGATGATGTCCACGTTGAGGTTTTTCGGGATGAAACCGGCACCGATGCCTTGAATCATGTGAGGACCTGGAGCGCCGCCGGAAATGACCGGGCTGGCGGTCGGTTCCACGGCGAAAGTTTTGAGCGCGGTGCGTGACTTGAGTACTTCGGAAACGCCTGTGAGCGTGCCGCCCGTGCCGACACCGGCGACGAAGGCATCGATCTGGCCTTCGGTGTCCCGCCAGATTTCCTCGGCGGTGGTTTCGCGGTGGACTTGTGGGTTGGCAGGATTGTCAAACTGGCCGGGACCGAATGCGCCCGGAGTCTCTTCGAGCATCTTCTTGGCCATCGCAATCGCTCCATTCATGCCGCGGGCGCGGGGAGTGAGCACGATTTCCGCTCCGAGCAGGCGCAGCAGCACGCGACGCTCAATCGACATGCTCTCAGGCATCGTCAGGATGCAGCGATAGCCTTTTGCCCGAGCGATGAATGCCAGCGCGATGCCGGTGTTTCCCGAAGTGGGCTCGATGATGAGTCCGCCGGGCTTGAGCGAGCCATCCTTCTCGGCGGCTTCGATCATGGCTTTGCCGATGCGGTCCTTGACGCTGAAAAGCGGATTGAAAAACTCCGCCTTCACACAGATCTCTGCATCGAGACCGGCGGTGACGTGGTTGAGACGGATGAGTGGGGTATTGCCGACCGTGGCGGCCATGTTTTCTGCGATTGGCATGGGATTGGTGTTTTAGGGGTTGGAAGAGACGCGAGAGAGAGACGCAAGAGGCAAGACTTCAAGACGCAAGAGCAGATCAAGAACCGCTCTGGAACGACGGATTCGTCTCTTCTCTTGTGTCTTGCGTCTTCAAGTCTTGAGTCTTTTTTTAAATTTGGAAATCCGGTGTGTTGGAATCGAGGTGGAGTCCGCATTCGTATTTGGTTCCACCGAAGCGGCTGGATTCGGCATCGTCCTTGCTGGCGGGGCTGGTGCTGTGCCAATCGCCCATGGTGACATAACCTTGTGCCGCGAGCGGGTGGGGCGGGAGTTGGTTTTGATGCATGTAGATGTCCACCTGTGCGTCTGCCCAATCGAGGATGGGATAAACTTTCAGTGTCTTCTTCTGGCGTTCGGCGAAGCCACGGTCGGCGCGGGTTTGCGAGTGGCTGCGGCGGAGTCCGCTGATCCACACGTCGGAGCCAAGCTCTGTTAGAGCACGGTTCATCGGTTCGATCTTGGTGAGCAGCGCGTATTTATCCGCGCCTTCCTTGCCGTTTTCCCAAAGATTTCCCCACAAGGCCTGCATGCGGGCGGCGGAAACGGTGGGCTGATAGACGCGCAGGTCGAGATTGAGCATGCCCATCAATTGCTCGGCGTATTGATAGGTCTCCGGAAAATGGAAGCCGGTATCAATGAAGACCACCGGGATTTCTGGTGCGTGCTCGCTGATCAGGTGCAGCATCACTGCGGCCTGGAGGCCGAAGCTGGTGCTCGCGACCAAGTTGCCGCCGAAGCGTTCGTTGAGGAGGCGGAGGCGCTCCCCGGCACGCAGCGGATTGAGATCGGCGGACAGGACGTCCGGATCAAAATCAGGTTCTGCGTGGAATTTCAATGCTCTCATGGAAGTTGTCTGTTAGACAGCGGCGAGTGCCTCTGGCTTGATGTTTTTGTGGAAGTCCCCGCCTTGGATGGTGGCGGCGACGTAACCATTGCGGATGCAGAAATCGCCGAAGCGCTCGCCTGCGCTGCGCTCTCTGGCGTAACGCGAGATGATAGGTGCAAGCAGGGATTTGATATCTTCCGCCGCAACGCTTTCGCGATAGAGTTTGGATAGACGCTGACCGGCAAAGCCACCGCCGAGATAGACGTTGTAGCGACCCGGCGCGCGGCCTACAAAGCCGATTTCGGAAATGAAGGGACGTGCGCAGCCATTCGGGCAGCCGGTCATGCGGATGGTGATGGCGTCGTGGCGCAGGCCGTTTTCCTCGATCACTTCTTCAAGCTCGGTGAGCAGGTCCGGCAAATAACGTTCCGCCTCGGCCAGCGAGAGCCCGCAGGTGGGAAGGGCCACGCAGGCCAGCGAGTTGAGGCGCAGGGCGCTCTTCAGGTGGCTGTCCGCGATGCCGTATTGTTTGAGAAGTTTTTCGATCTCGGGGCGCTTGGCTTTCGAGATGTTGGCGATGATGAGGTTCTGGTTGGCCGTGAGGCGGAAATCACCGTCGTGGATCTTGGCAATCTCGCGCAAGCCGTTGAGCAGCGGATAAGATGGCGTATCCAGCACCCGTCCGCCTTGGATGAAGAGGGTGAGGTGGGAATTGCCATTCTTGTCCTCCACCCAACCGAAGCGGTCGCCGTTGTCTTCGAACACGAAGGGGCGCACGGGGCCGAGTTCGTAGCCAAGATACTCGTTGAGCTTGGCAAGGATCCAATCCGGGCCGTGATCGTCCACGGTGTATTTGAAACGCGAATGCTTGCGGTCCGTGCGATCGCCGAAATCGCGTTGCACGAGCACGACCTTCTCGGCCACATCCACCACTTGTTCGGTGGTGCAGAAGCCGATCACATCCGCGATGCGCGGGTAGGTGGCGTCGTTGCCGTGGGTGGATCCCATGCCGCCGCCGACGGCAACGTTGAAGCCCACGAGTTTTCCTTCCTCGACGACGGCGATGAAGGAAAGGCAGTTGGCATAAATGTCCACATCGTTGGATGGGGGCACGGCGATGGTGATCTTGAATTTCCGTGGCAGATAGGTCTTGCCATAGATCGGCTCCACTTCCTCTTCGCTGGATTTGATCTTCTCACCATCGAGCCAGATTTCATGATACGCGCGGGTCTGAGGCGTGAGGTGATCCGAAATGCCTTGGGCCACCTTGAGGACGTCCGCATGGATTTCTGATAGATAAGGATTCGGATTGCACATCACGTTGCGGTTCACATCACCGCAGGCGGCGATGGTGTCCATGGCGGCCTGGTTGATCTCCTTGATGGTGCGCTTGAGATTGCTCTTGATGATGCCGTGGAACTGGAAGGCTTGGCGGGTGGTGAGCTTGATCGTGCCATTGGCAAACTGCGTGGCGAGGCGGTCGGTTTCCAACCACTGCGCCGGAGTGGCCACGCCGCCGGGAACGCGGATGCGGATCATGAACGAATACGCCTTGTCCAGCTTGTGCTTGCGGCGGTTCGGGCGCAGGTCGCGGTCGTCCTGTTGATAGGTGCCGTGGAATTTCAGCAATTGTTGGTCGTCCTCGGACATCGATCCGGTGGACTGGTCTGCAAGGCCTTCGGCGATCGTTCCGCGCAGATAGTTGCTGCGGGTTTTGATGTATTCGTTGGCGGAGAGTTTCTTTTCTTCAGACATTTGAAGGGAAATTTGAGATTGGAGATTTGAAATTGGGAATCAGTAAACGTCGCGTTGGTAGCGTTTGGTTTTCTTCAGGTCCTCGACATAGGCCTCGGCGGCTTCGCGGGAGATGGCGGCTTCTTTTTCGACGATGGAAATCAGCGCCTCGTGCACATCGGCAGCCATGCGGGTGGCATCGCCGCAGACATAGAAGTGGGCACCTTCTTCGAGCCATGCGTAGAGATCTTTGGACTGCTCCAACATGCGTTGTTGCACATAGATTTTCTCCGGTTGATCGCGGGAGAATGCCGCATCGATGCGGGTCAGGGTTCCTTCCTTGAGATGGTCCTGCCATTCGAGCTGATAGAGGAAATCATAGAGATAATGCTGATCTCCCATGAACAACCAGTTCTTGCCGGTGGCTCCGACTGCGGCGCGGTGTTCGATGAATGAGCGGAACGGCGCGATGCCGGTGCCGGGTCCCACCATGATGACGGGCTTGGAGCCATCGTCCGGAAGGCGGAAGTTTTTGTTAGGCTGGACGAAGATCGAGACTTGGTCACCGGGCTTGATGATGTCCGCCATGAAGGTGGAGCACACGCCCTTGCGTTGGCGGCCATGGGCTTCGTAGCGCACGGCGGCCACGGTGAGATGGACCTCATCGGGGTGGGCGAGGGGACTTGAGGCGATCGAATACAGGCGCGGTGGCAGTTTCCGGAAGATCCCGACCAAGGCTTCTGCCGACAGACCGGAAGGGGCGAACTCATGGATGGCATCGACGATTTCACGACCGTGGTTGAACTCCTTGAGACGCTCCTTGGCATCGTCGGCAAGCAGGGCCTTGAGTGCTGCAGAGTTGGTGGCCTCGGCGAGCTTGGTGAGCACGTTGCGGGAGAGGGCGGTGATGTCGAAATCCTCACGCAGGGCGTCCGCAAGAACCTTGCGGCCGAGGTTTTTGACTTCGACTTCTTCGAGTCCCGTGAGCTTGGCGGCTTCAAGGATGCCCTTGACAGTGTCCGGCGCATTGACTGGCACCACGGCGAGTGCATCGCCGGGTTCGTAGGTCATGCCGGAGCCCGCGAGGGAGAACTCGAGATGGATGGTTTCTTTGGACGAGCCTTCGCCATTGAGGAGCACGGTATCGAGGACCTCGGCAGGGAAGGGGTGCTTCTTGCCATACTCGGTCGTCGTGGTGGCCGAGACAGCAGCGAGCGGCGCGGAAGGAAGAGCGCTGGCTGGCTTGAGGGCAATTAGCGAGGCATCGAGCCAGGTGGCGAAGGCTTCCTCGTAATCGACATCGCAATCCTGGCGCTCATTCACACGCACCGCTCCGAGAGTCGCGAGGCGGGCGTCGATGTCCTTGCCGGTTTGGCAGAATTTCTCGTAGGACGTATCGCCCAAGGCGCAGACCGAATAGCGGACGGCTGCAAGGGCCCCATCGGTGCTCATGAACTCCTTGTAAAACGAAGTGGCGGTTTCCGGTGGTTCGCCATCGCCCCAGGTGGAGACGATCACGAGCAGGTTCGAGCACTTGGCGATGTCGGCCGCGGTGGCGTCCGCCATGTTTTTCATGGTGGCTTGGAATCCGCGTTTTTTGGCTTCCTTGACGGCGCGATCGGCGAGAGTTTCCGAATTTCCGGATTCCGTCCCGTAGAGCACCGTGAGCTTTCCGGCGGAAACCGGCGCTGCGGGAGCGGCTGGAGCGGCTGGAGCGGCTGGAGCGGCGAGGGCACCGGACGATGCGAGGAACCCACTGAGCCACCCACGTTGCAGGAGATCAAAGCCGGAAAGGAGCGAATCCAGCGCCTTGCGCTGGTCTGGAGTGAATGGAGCGTGCTCGGGAAGCATAAACCTTAGTTATTTACCTTGTATTGTGAGGTTTCGGCAAAAATGTGGCGCGTCTCCTGTCTTCAGGCAACCATTTTCTCGTATTTTCTTGGGATTCCCGGAGGCACCCGTAAATGCGGGATCGGTTTTTGATTCTTGCCAGATCCACCCGACCCGCCGCGTAATTCGCCCATGTTCAAAACCCACCTGAACTGGTGCCTGCTTCTTCTCATCCAGCCCGCGTTTGCGGAGATCCAATTGGCACCACTCTTTCAGGAAGGGGCCGTGCTCCAGCGCGAAAAACCCGTCCCGGTCTGGGGTTGGGCCAAGCCTGCCGCGAAGGTGACCATTTCCTTCGCAGGGCAAACCCGCAGCGCCACGGCAGATGCCGCCGGGCGCTGGATGGCCACGCTGGACGCCATGCCCGCCAGCGCCGAGGGCAGGACACTCGCGGTCACTGAAGAAGGAGCGCCACCCGTCGAGGTGAAAGACATCCTCGTCGGTGAGGTTTGGCTGGGCAGCGGGCAATCGAACATGCAATGGGCCATCGCCCAGGTCCGCAAGGAGGATCAGGACGAAGCCGCTGCCGGTCCCGTGCCTCTGCTCCGCCTTTTCGACGTCCCGCGCACCCTCCAGCATGCCCGCCAGGACAAAGTGAATTCCAAGTGGACCCCCGCCACGCCGGAAACGACGCGCAATTTTTCCGCGGTCGGTTATTTTTTCGGCAAACAACTCGCCACCAACCTGAAAATCCCCGTCGGCATCATTCACAGCTCCTGGGGCGGATCGCGAATCGAACCCTGGTGGGCCGAGGAGGGTCTGGAGGGCATCGCGGAACTCGCATCCACCCGAAGCTTCCGACTCGCCCGCAGTCCTGGATTTCCCGAATACGATCGGCCTTTCCGCACATTCGTGGATGCGGTGGGCGATTGGTCGGAAATTGCTGCCAAGGCTCTCGACTCCGGCCTGCCCGCTCCAGCCATGCCGCCAGCCCCGCCCTTGCTCAAGCTGGGCCACAACCAGGAAACCGGCACCTACCAGGCCATGATCCATCCGCTCGTGCCCTTCGCATTGCGCGGATTCATCTGGTATCAGGGCGAATCCAACAATGGCGAGGGCATGCTTTACACCACCAAGAAGCAGGCGCTCATCGCCGGTTGGAGAAAACAATTTCAAGCTCCTGAGGCTCCTTTCCTCTTCGTGCAACTCGCCCCGTTCAATTATGGCGAAAACCGCAACTTCGATCTCCCCGGCATTTGGTCCGCCCAGCAAGCCACCCTCCGCATTCCGCACACCGGCATGGCCGTCATCAATGACATTGGCATGGTCAATGACATCCACCCGACCAACAAATCCGAGGTCGCCCGCCGCCTCTCCTTGTGGGCCTTCGCCGATACCTATGGCCAGAAGGACCTCGTGAAATCCGGGCCGCTGTATTCCGGCTACAAGGTCACCGGCGATGGCATCGAAATCCGCTTCGACCACAGCGGCGGCGGTCTTGCCACTCGGGATGGCGCGGCTCCGACTTGGTTTGAAATCGCCGCCAACGATGGCGAATACCACCCGGCCACCGCCACCATTTCGGCGGATCGGAAATCGCTGCTTCTCCAGAGTCCCGCCGTCGCCAAGCCGGACCGCGCCCGCTTCGCCTGGTCCCAGGTGGCCCTGCCCAACCTCATCAATCAGGAAGGCCTGCCTGCGGGTGCCTTCAATACCCATTGGCCCTCCGATCCCACCCTCGGCACCAAGGTATCCGGCGGCAAGCCCCACAAGTCCAGCCACCCGAATACCCACAACTGGGACAGCGGCCTCACTGATGGCAACTGGGGCAACGCCTCGCCCACCTGCTATGCCACGGCCGAGACGCCCGGCTTCCCGAAAACCGTCACCATCGATCTCGGCTCAACCCAAACCCTCCACGCCGTGATCTACGGCACGCCGGAAATCGGCTCCACCAAAACCGTCGCCGTGTCCATCAGCGAGGACGGGGAAAATTTCACCGAAGTCGGTCGCAAGGATTTTCCCATGAAAAAGGCCGGACGCGCCGAAGCCCGCTTCGATCCCCGCAAGGCCCGCTATGTGCGCGCCAGCTTCCTCGGCAACCACCCCAAGCAGGACAACTTCAGCGAAGAATTCGGCTTTTTATCCGAACTCGAGGCCTATCAGCCCTGACTCATCTCCATCTTGCTAGTGCCGCCAAAATCTGAATTCTCTTTCCCCAGCAAAAAACCACAACCCCACACTCGTCCATGAATCCCATCCTCGGTGTCCTTTTCCATTGGCTCGGCGGCCTTGCCTCCGGTTCCTTTTATGTCCCTTACAAGGGTGTTAAAAAGTGGTCATGGGAAACCTACTGGCTCGTCGGCGGATTCTTCTCCTGGATCATCTGCCCGTGGTTCTTCGCTACCTTGTTGACGAATGATGTGGTGGGTGTGCTTAAAAGCCAGAGTGCGAGCACGCTGGGCTGGACTTACTTCTTCGGAATGCTTTGGGGCTTCGGCGGTCTCACCTTCGGCCTGGCCATGCGCTACCTTGGCATGTCGCTCGGCATGGGCGTAGCTCTCGGATATTGCGCGGCCTTCGGCGCCTTGCTGCCGCCCATCCTCAAGGTCTTCATGCCGGACATTCCGGTCGCAGAGTCCATCGTCCAAATCGCCTCCACCACCCCAGGCAAGATCACCCTCGTCGGTGTCGGTGTTTGCATCATCGGCATCTGGATCGCGGCACTCGCCGGTGCCACCAAGGAGAAGGAAATGTCTGCCGAGGAAAAACAGAAATCCGTCAAGGAGTTCGATTTCAAAAAAGGCCTTCTCGTCGCCACCTTCTCCGGCATCATGAGCGCCTGCTTCAGCTTCGGCCTCACCGCTGGTGAACCCATTGGCAAGTCATCCGTCGCAGCCGGCACCGATGATCTCTGGTCCGGTCTTCCCAGCCTCATTGTGGTGATGCTCGGTGGATTCACCACCAACTTCGTGTGGTGCGTTCTGCTCAATTTTAAAAACAAAACCGGTTATCAATACCTCGCATCCCACGCCCGTCCGGAACACGCCGGACTTACCGCCTCCGGTGGTGACCACGGCGGTGGCGGCGGCCCTGCTCCGAAGATCAACAAGGACGATCTCCGCGTCCCCATGATCGGAAATTACCTTTTCTCCGCCCTCGCCGGCACCACCTGGTATTTCCAATTCTTCTTCTACTCCATGGGCCACGTCCGCATGGGTGGCTCGGATCCGGAAGGCTTCGGCTTCTCCTCATGGACCCTCCACATGGCATCCATCATCATATTCTCCACCATGTGGGGCTGGTTCTTCAAAGAGTGGAAAGGCTCCTCCAAGAAGGCCCACATCCTCATTGCCGCCGGTATCCTCACCCTCATCCTCTCCACCATCATCATCGGCTACGGCACCTATCTCAAAGGTGAAATCGGCGCGGGTCATTGATGCATGGATGGGTGGTCTGCCTGTAGTCTCGCAGCCGATGGAACGCATGTAGCGTCACTCTATAAGTGTCGCGGCCGATGAAACGCGCGAAGCTCTCTTCCTCTTCGCGTTCCCCATTCGCACCTCGCCCTCACGGGAAACCAGCGGCGGTCATCCGGCGTCGCCTAAGGGCTATGCCGGGACAGGCAGACACGCCGCTACGGGCGCATGTGGTGGGCACAAATGATATTTGTTCCTCAGTCCGCGCCCGGCTCTGGCTGGATCACACGCAGTCGGTAAAATTTCCGCGAGGCAGCATCCAATGGCACGGTGAGCTTCACTTCTTGCATTTGGGGTGAGCCATGGATTTCTGAAATCACCGCATTTTCCATAGGAATCGGCGTCCAATCCGCGTCGCCTTCCAGATCGGATTCCTCCGGTTGATAGACCAGATCCGTGGCGATGCGGTTGCGGATGAAACGGAAGCTGACTTCTTCCTCAGTCGTTGCCATGCGCGGAAAGTTCTCATGCGGGGCGGTCGCGAGCGGCGGGCAATCGAATGCATAGGCCAGCAGGTTGGGAACGCCATCATCGTTGGGATCCGCTCCGGGCTGTTGATCCATCTCATCCAGATTCGCAAGATCTGCATGACTGGCGAGCCAGGAGTTATATGTCGATGGATGGCCGCCATGCGTATAAGTCACCGAATTGCTCGCAACCGATTCACCCGCCTCATTGCCAGTAAAGACGCGGTAGGTATAAGTTTTGCCTGTCACGGCATCGGCATCGATCCAACCAGTCGCTTCCGCATCCAGCGTGGCCATGGTGAAGAATGCGCCTTTGCCATTGGTGCGGCGTTCGATACGCAGCGCCGTGTGGTTTTCCGAGGCATGCGTCCAAACCAATTCTGCCTGACCCTCTTCATTCGGTGTGGCCGCGAGCTCACCCGGGGCACCCGGCGGCAGCGGTGTCTGGGTGCCGAAGACACGGAACTCAGCGATGGAGAAACTTTCTGCTACGGTTTTGCGGACGCGCAGGTAGCGGTAAGATGTTAGATCCGTCGGTGTGACGCTGAGGGTGGACCTGTGGGTGAGGGGAGTGACGCCGCGTGTGGACAGGATGCTGAAACTGGCGAAGGTCACATCATTGGAAGCGAGGATCTCGAAGTTGCGGCGCTGCTCTGCCACGTCGGAATCCTGCCGCGTTACCAATTCAAGTTTTCCGAGTTGATAGGCAGCCTGCAAATCCACCTGCCACCACTGGAGATGCATGCCGGTGGATGCCCAGATCGTCGCAGTCGAGCCATCGTTGGCCTTCGCTGCTGAAAACGTTGCGTTGAAATGATTGAATGCGGAACTGGGCCCTCCACTGGCGAGATTGGCGGTATTTCCCGGTGTGCCGAGGGTGGCGAAATTCGACCAACCTGATGGTCCATTTGCATTTACCGCGTTGATCGCAAATCGATGGGATCGCCCCTGCGTGCCCAGTCCGATCGCCGTGTGTTGCGTCGCACCCGGCGGAAGGATCGCAAGGACACGCCAGATTCCGTTCGCCATCTCCCGGCACCACAACTCCTGCAGGCTTCCTCCCGCCTCGGGTATGTTCCATGTGAGACTCACCGTCGATGGAGTGGATGCGGAAATTTGCAGGTCCGAGCGCTTGGCGGGCGTCAGTGCGGGAATCGGATTCACCAAAGCACTGCTGTCAGTGATCGCGGCATACCACAAGGATCCGAGTTGATCGTATCCCGATTGACCGGGATGCACGCCATCGCCAGGTTGGAAAAACTGCTTGGCTGGCAGCGCATGGGTGAGCACCACCTGTTGATCGAAGTCCGCCAAAGATACCTTCAGATCCTTGGCCGCATGCCTCGCGACCATCTCCTTGACGCCCAAGTTGTAGGCATTGGCGTTGGCTGTATGGATCGCTTTCGGAATGCCGCCCCAGTCGGAGGTGATCGGAATCACCGTCGCGGCCACCACCCGGCGGTCCGGACGGGGCATGATCATTTCCAGGATCAGATTTTCCAAATCGCGAAGCGCCGTCGGCACGGGCTTCTGTTGGAGGATGTCATTGGTGCCCGCCTTGAGCAGAATCAGATCCGGATCCTGCGTCATCCATAGCGGCAGAGACTCCAGCATCTGGTCGGTCCGCCAGCCATTGTTGCCGTTGTGGTGCGGATCCATGCCGGGCGCGGCATTGTCATTTCGCTGCCCCACGAAATCATAGTCATGTCCGCCCGCCAGTAACAACTCTCCAAGTCGCCTGCGATATCCACCAGGCACATCGGAGCGCACCGCAAATGGATTCCATGCACCGAAGGTGATCGAATCCCCCATCGGCATGATTCTCGGCGGCGCATCCGCCTGCACGCATGAAAAACCAGCAGTCCATGCCCCCAGTATCATCCACTTCAGAAACCGACGCCGCAATCTATGAGAAAAATGAACACTTGAAGAAAACATCATCAGATATGGGGGAATGAAGTCAGATGCGACAAAGACATACCATATTGAATCTGTTAGATAGGAGTTAGTTCCGGAAAATTCCTGCCGAAGTGTCCAGAAAATCCTGTTCCGATCCCATTACATTCCCCACTCGGAGATCCGGGCACAAAAAAGCGCGCATTGGAATATCCCCCCGGACTTCTCAACGCGCGCTTTTTTTTGCCTCCCACTCTGCCATCTGCTGCTGAACCGAGACGGACAGCCGGC
>JALOTR010000544.1 GCA_025457805.1 Akkermansiaceae bacterium
ATCGAGCATCACGACCAGTATGAGGGACAATACATGCACCCAGGATTGTTTCCAAAAACGTCTTTTGCGGTTTTTTATTTGGATTACCTTTTCTGTCGTTGGTGAGATTCAAGGTCCCGTTTGGCAGGCAACGGTTTCACGATGATTTTCCGCAGAAGCATCGGTTCGTCGATGGCAAACTTCACACCGCCACAAAATGCAATCTTGGCAAAACGGTCCGTAGAGCTAGGCTCGCAACCCATGAATTCGAATGTCGAAACCAGAAAAGACCATCGCGGCATTGCTGGTTCGTCGCGTATTTCTTCTCTGCGCACTGCTGACTTGGCACTTTTAACTTCGTTCTGCCCCTTCTCCCCCGAATTTTCCACTAAATGGCAAGAATGATCTCCGCATTCCGCTTCCTTTTCCCGCTCGCGCTGTCGCATGCCCTGCTGCTTGCATGCGCTTTTGCCGTGGAGCCGCTCACGACTGCGTCTCAAATCCGGTCTCTCTCGCGCGAGGAGACGGCGGCCTCCCTTCCCGTGAAGCTGACCGGTGTGGTGATCTACTCAGGATGGAAGGAAATCATCCTTCACGATGGAACCGCTTCGCTTTATCTCGATTTCAGCTACGCTCAGCAACGTGGTATTTGGAAGGGGAGTTTGCCTGATCTCAGCCAACTCGTTCCCGGTAACGGATTGGAAGTCGAGGGCATCACGGATCCCGGGGGATTTTCGCCGATGGTGCTGGTGTCAAAGCTCGTGCGCACGGGCGACTTGCCCATCCCGCCTCCCATACGACCGACGACCGAAGAATTGCTGTCGAGTATGCATGATACAAAATGGGTCGAGGTCGAGGGGGTTGTCAGGAAAGTGGAGGATGCATACATAACCTTGCAGGTCGGAGGTCATCCGTATCCGGTTTTTCTCCGCAATCAGCCCCACCTTTCCAGCGAGCAGTTGGTGGATGCCAGGGTCAGGGTGCGGGGTGTGCTCACCAACATTGCAAACCTCCGTTCTCAGGCGGTGGGGATGAAACTCTATAGCAATGGAATGGCGGACATCGACATCCTCGTCCGTCCGCCGAAAGACCCTTTTCAGGCTCCCAGGGTAACACTCAGCAGGCTCATTGCCTACCAACACGATGCGAATCATGGGCATCGCAGGGTTTCCTCCGGCTTGGTTACCTTTGTGGTTCCGGGTCGTTTTTTCTATCTGATGGATCAAGATTCCTGCGTAAGGGTGGATTCGGCCGGGACCCGCGTTGCTCCCGGTGATGTGGTGGAGATTTCCGGCTTCATCGAAACCACGAGGGTTCTTGCTTCATTCAGCGAGGTAGCCGTTCGCAAGATCGGAACCGGAACCGTGCCGCCACCGGAAACACCTGCGATTTCCGAAATCCTCAATCCGAAGACGCGCAGCGAATGGGAAATCGTCACCGTGCCCGGGCATCCGGATTTCGACGGTCGTTTGATCAGGCTGGGCGGTGTCTTGCGCCGCGTGATTCCGATGGATAAAAATGGAAATTCAACCGCGTTCATCGAGTCGGGGGAAAATCTCGTGCAGGTGTTGTTTCCGGGGAACGCGCCGAGCTGGATCGAAGGCTCCGTTATCGAGCTGACTGGAGTGTGCGAGTTGGAAATGGAACGGCTCGACACAGCGCCTTGGTTCTCGATCGCGGGTTTCCACATTTGGCTATCTTCTCCAAGCGATCTGCGGGTGATTTCCTCGCCGCCATGGTGGAATGCGCAACGGCTCGGCATTCTGCTTTTGGCCGTCGTTGTCGTGCTGATGCTGGCCCTGATCTGGGGCTATCTGATGCGTCGTCAGGTTGCGATCAAGGGAGCGCATCTCGCCACGGAAATCTCCGCACGGGAGTCCGCCAAGATTGAGTTTGATACGACCTTGCGAGAGCGGCGGCGCCTTGCCAATGATCTCCACGATACGCTCGAACAGAACCTGACAGGCCTCGCCCTGCAGCTTGAAATCGCGAGTCGGAGCCGTGCGTCCGATCCGGCAATGAGCGATCATCATTTTCATCTCGCCCGGCAGTTTCTCGAACGCAGCCGCGCAGAGGCACACCGCACCGTTTGGGATCTTCGCGACCACGGAGAGGATGGGAGGGATTTCCTGGAGATCCTTGAAGAGCGCGTGGCCTCCATGGTGGCCGGGTCGGGCGTCACCATCGCATTGCAGCATGATGGCGATCAAGTTCCCATACCCGACCTGATTGCCGGGAACCTGTTGCTCCTTGCACAGGAGGCGGTCACCAATGCGTTGAAACATTCCGGTGCTTCGAAAATCGACATCCTGCTCAGGCACGCACCCGGTCAATGGGAGTTGGCGATCACGGACAATGGCCGTGGCTTTGATTCGACGCTTGCCCCAGGTCAGAAGGAGGGCCATTTCGGATTGCAAGGCATGCGGGAGAGGACGAAACGCCTCGGCGGGGAAATCGAGATGACAAGCTCTCCGGAACATGGCACGACGATCCGCGTGTGCGTCCCTTCGCCATAGTTCCAGCAGCAGGGATAAAATCTGCCTGAATGAAGAACCCGACTCAAATATGAAGCCCAAAACTCCAAGGAACATCCGGATCATCATCGTGGACGATCATTCGATGGTGCGCATGGGGCTGGCGGGATTGCTGGTCATGGAGTCGGATATCAAGGTCGTCGCCGAGGCCGAGGACATTGAACAGGCCGTGGCAGCGTTCACGAAGCATCTCCCGGATGTGGTTCTGATGGATGTGCGCATGCCCGGAGGCAGTGGGCTGGAAGCCTTGGCACGGATCAAGGCCATCGCCCCTGCCGCACGCGTGGTGATGCTCTCCACTTATGATTTGGAGGCACCCATGATCGAAGCTCACACCAGCGGAGCCTGCGGCTATCTTCTGAAGTCCGTGAAGTTTGAAGAGCTGGTCGCAGCCATCCGCACCGTCCACGCGGGCGGGACTTGCTTTCCGCCGGTATTGCAGAAACACATCGCCGCAAGAGCGGAGACGAAATCTCTAACACCGCGTGAACTCGAAACTCTCGATTTTCTGCGCCGCGGGTTTTCCAACAAGGACATCTCAGTGGCCATGGGAATTTCGGAAAACACTGCCAAATTCCACGTCAAGGCGATCCTTAGCAAACTACAGGTGATTGACCGCGCGGAAGCCGTTGCCGCCGCGTACGAACGCGGGTTG
>JALOTR010000545.1 GCA_025457805.1 Akkermansiaceae bacterium
TGAGCGTGGCCATCGCTGCGGGAGCCGATATCGATCCAATCGCCGATTTGGAAGGCCGAGTCGAGATTGGTGCTGATGCCGGAAAACACATCGAGGATGAGTGGCTTCAGGGCGAGCCCCAACACCACGCCGAGGATGCCGGAGAGGGCGAGGATGCCGGAGAACGCTTCCGGAGCGACGGTGAAGGCGATGAGCAACCCGGCAATCGTGGCGATGCCGATGGTGACGAGGTGGCGGAGGAGTTTGGGAAGCGGACGCGTGCGTGAGGCGGCGACCACCCGGTCGATGACGACCGGGCAAACCAGAAGATATACCAAATAGGCACCTGCAATGATATAAGCAGAGTTGCAGAGTTTGGCCACCGAAGCCTCGGAGAGATTGCTCCATGCGCCATGACGTTTCACGAATGATATCAGCAGGATGCCCACAATCGACAGGGCAAACAGCGGGATCAGACGCCATGACTGGCTGGTCGCGGGCCGGGCTGCGGGCGGGAGGTGGGGATTCATCAGGAAAGCAGGATGCCGACCTCAAGATTGGCTTCCCGCAGGCGCTTCGCAAGGATTCTCGATAGATTCCGCAACAGGATGATCTGGAGTCCGGGGTCCTCTTTTTCGAGGCCGTGGAATGCATCGAGCCCGAATTCCAATGCCTCGATGGGTCCGTCCGCACGGACTTCCGCCGAGCGGGGCGAGTGATCGAGCAAGGCCATTTCCCCGAAGTTCATGCCGGGTGAGAAGGTGGCGACGCGGCGTTCGTGGGCGGACTCTGTTAGAATCCACGCACTGGCCTTGCCACGGAGGATGAAGAACATGCCGCCGGGTGGATCACCGGCGCGCATGATGATATCTCCATCGCTGAATTCCACGGGTTTGAGAATCCGGCGCAGCGTGGCAAGCCCTTTAGCATCGACGCCGGCGAGCAGTTCGCAATCGCCCAGTTTCACCGCTTGCGAGCTGTGGCGGCGGAGTTTCATATCCGCGAGCAGGGCATTTTCCGCGGCTTCCAGGGCGCGGGCCATGTCGGGATGGAAGACCACCGATTGCCAATGGCGCGGCATTTCCTGGCGGATGGCCTCAGGAAAGTGCGAAAAACCCTCGCAACGGCAAATTGAAACCCGCCGCCCGGCATCCACCCATGTGGCGAAGGCCATGGCGAGGATGGCGGCGGCGCTGGCGTCCATGGCGGTGACGTGGGAGAAATCCAACAGAATTTCCCGCACGTGCGGCGCGGCATCGGTGAACTGGCGGACGGCGAGTTCGGCCGAGCCGAAATTGAGATCGCCCTGGAGCTCCACCACGCGGATCGAATCGCCGGATTGCCGCAGCGCCTCCATTTCCCGGGCGGATCGGAGTCGGCTGGAGCGCGTGTGCGAGAGCCCGCCGACGCGGCGGACGACTGATGCCGAGAGGCGCGGCACATTGAACATGTGCAGGGCGAAGCGGCGGGAAATTTCACGACAGACTTCCGTGCCGCGAACGCTGTTGCCACAGGCGTCGAGGCGCGGGGAAAATACTCCGATGCCAAACTGCCCGGGCAACACCGCGAGGATGCCACCGGCGACGCCGCTTTTGGCAGGCATGCCGACGTTGTAGATCCACTCGCCCGCCGCATCATACATGCCGCAGGAACCCATCACGCTGAGGATGTTTTCCACATGATCGCGCGCCACGGCGGTGACTCCGGTGAGGGGATTCACGCCGCCATTGGCGAGGGTGGCGGCCATGATGCCGAGGTCCCGGCAGGTGACGGAAACGGCGCATTGCATGAAATAGGCTTCGAGGCTCGGCTTGGGCTCTTCTTCGAGGATATCGAAATTTCTCAACATATAACCGATGCCCCGGTTGCGATGGCCGGTGCTGCTTTCCGATTGATAGACTTCCTTGTCGAGATCGAGTTTACGCCCGGCGTGATCGCTGAGCGTTTTCAGGATGCGGCGGAATTTTTGTGGGGTCGTGCTGCCCTCGACGAGCGAGGTGGAAGTGATGGCGCCGGCGTTGATCATCGGGTTCTCCGGCTTGCCGCTGCCGGGGCGCAGGCTGATGGCGTTAAATGCCTCGCCCGAGGGTTCCATCCAGACTTTTTGCAGCACCTTGTCCTTGCCCTTGTCCTCCAAGGCCGCGCCATAGATGAAAGGTTTGGAAATCGATTGGATGGTAAAGGGCTGATCGCAATCGCCGGTCTGATAGATGCGGCCATCCGCTGTGACGAGACAGATGCCAAACCAATTGGGATCCGCCTTGCCGAGTTCGGGGATATAAGTCGCCACCTCGCCACTGGAGTTGGATTTCAGCTCGCGGTGCAGGGTTTCGAGAATCCTCTGGATGGGGGACGAGGAAGAAGCGGTGGCAGGGGCTTTTTTTACAGAAGTTTTCTTCGCGGGCATGGGTTGGGCGTTGATTTTATGGGGAGTCCCGGGCGCATCTAGCATGGAGCGTGCCGGACTCGGGGAAGGGCGCATCGGGCGCGAAAAAGCCGGAGCCCCCGAAGGGACCCCGGCTGGGGATGATGGGTTTTGGGGAAGCGGGAAGGAGCCGAAACTTATTCCGGCTTCACCGCCTCCTTGGCTTCTTCCACGGCGGCTTTGATTTCTTCTTTGGCTTCGGTCGCGGCACCACCGGCGGCGGCAGCTGCGGCAGCGGCGTCCGCCTTGAGCTTGGCTGCCGCTTCGTCGGCGGCGGCCTTGGCTTTGGCAGCCTCATCGGCGACTGCGTCGCCCGCGTTTTCGATGGCGGCCTTGGCCTTGTCACCGGCTTCCTCGATCTTGGCGGCGGCGGTTTCCTTGACCTTGGCGGCCTCGGTTCCGGCGGCATCCGCCATTTCCTTGACGCCCTCGGCCACTTTTTCGGCACCGGCGTCCATTTTCTCCTTCACGGTATCCTTCGGATCGCAGGAGGTGAACAGAAGAGGAGCGGCGGCGATGGTGATGAAAATCCAGATATTATGTTTCATAGGTTTTGCAGGTTGCGGTTCATCGCACGTCCTTGTGCGGTCCCTAACGTTTAATCGGGTGGATGCCAGGAGTCAAATGATCAAATTTTCGCACGAAGTTGATCCAGGATGGGCAAATCCGCATCCGCCCATTGGAGGGTATCGAAATCCGAAGGCGGGCACCAGAGGAGCTGTTCGTGTTCGATGGCTGTGGGTTCGCCTTCGAGAATGCGGCA
>JALOTR010000546.1 GCA_025457805.1 Akkermansiaceae bacterium
GGCATGGGTCTTGGTCAGGCCGCCACTGCCGGCCATCGCCCCCGAGATGCGGAGCCGGGCGTCGCCAGCACCACCGACCTGGGTCGTGCCGAGCAGCGTGACGGGTGCCGCGATGTCATAGGTGATGTCAAAGGCGGACTTGGTGGCCTCGAGTATGATGGCGGGCGCGGTGCCACCGAGGCTGAGGGCGTTTCCACCCAGCGTGACGGTGGTGTCGGCGGATGAAAACGCGGTGCCGCCGAGTTGGAGCTGGTTGAACACCTGGCCGCTGAGGTTGTTGGTGATCGCTATCGATCCGCCGGGCATCGTCTGGCCGGGAAGAATCCGCACGACGCTGGTGGGGTCGGACTGGCCGACGATGCCGCCGAGCCAGTTGGCGTTCTGTGACCAATTAAGCGCCGGGCCGGCGGTGGCGTTGGTCCAGGTAAACGGGTAGGCCTTCGGTTCGGGCAGGCGCACCCAGACGCGGTTGACGTTGAGTTTCTTGTTGTTGAAATTGAAGCGGAAGTCCGCGCCGCCGATCTGGCGGTTGCCGAAGTACGCGTCGGCGATCTCGAAACGCACGGTGCGCCAGGTATTGCTGCCGGTGGTGGTGATGTTCTGCGGGTGGTTGGTGAACGCCGGGTTGGCGGGCACGGTGCTGGTGCTGTCGTATTGCAGGCCGAGCACGGTGTTGCCGGTGATGTCGAAATACTCCACCTCAATGGTGACGTCGCCGTTCTCCATTTGATAGGCGAAGGAATCGGCCACCCTGAAATACATATAGCGGTCGCCTGCGGGATCGAGGTTTCCGCGGCATTCCAAGCCACCCACCGTTTCCACCACGGTATTGCCATCGGCATTGTTCACGCGGGTGAGGGAGTTGGTGATGTCGGTCGCGCCGAGGTTGATCGAGGCTTCGGGGCCGATGTTGGAGCGGTTGGCGAGCGAAGCCACGGTGGGCAGCGTGCCGGTGTTCGCGCGCTGGCCCCACATCATGCGCTTGAGTTCGTCGCTGAGCATCATCCACCAGTCGCTGGGATTGCCTTGGTTGTTGAGGAAGCGGCCCCATTCGGTGTAGGGCAGCGGCGGGTCGTCGGTCATCGGCATGATCGCGGTGCCCTCATCGTATTCGTCGAACATGCCGAGGAACAGTCGGTCGGCACCCGCGTTGATCCATGTCCGGCCTTTGTCCCAGTAGAACTGTCCGCCTTGGCGGTCGGTGTATTGGGTGGGCGGGTTGGCGGGTTGCTTCTTGAGATGCGCCCAGGAGAATCCGGGCCAAATGTGCGGGTAGTAGTCCTGTCCGCGGTTGTTGAAAAACGACACCTCGGAGGTGCTGGTGCTCATCCAGACGAGGACGCCGTCGTATTTCGCGATGTGGGTCTGCCAAGCGGCGCTGAGCGTGCTCCAGACATTGGGAATGCCGCCGATCACGTGGCAGCCCTGGGCTTGGAACCAATCAACCACGGCGTTCGAGGTGGCCGGGGTGAAATTCCGGTCCGGAACGGACAGCCCCCAGATGAAAACCACCGGTTTGCCGTCCTCGCGGACGTAGCGGGGATCGTTGAGGATGTCGAACTGGGTGGTGAGCCACAGCCAGTCGGCCTGGAGCAGGCCGAGGACCGCGCTGTCCGCCTTGCCGGAGACGTCATATTCGACGCCCCAGATGCGTCCCTCCTCGGCGGCGGCCTGCGATACATTGCGCAGGACGAAATCCGGCTCGGATCCGGCATGCATGCGGAAGCGCTGGAGCCAGGCGCCATCGATGTTGTGTTTCCGCATCCAGCGGAAGTGCTTCAGCACCGCGGGGTAGGAGGCGGAGGAGAAGATATGGGCGGGTGCGCCGCCGGCCGTCATGATGTCCCCGGCCCGGAACAGGCTGGAGGGATCGTATTCCGTGAGGTCCGGCCACATGTCGATGGTGTACTTTTCCGGAGCCATCGTCTGGCCCGAGATCCAATGCCTCCAACCGCCGTCCTCGATGTCGTTGGGTGTGCGGAACCAGCCCTGGTAGCCGGACATCACCTTGCCCTTCAGCGAGGTGGGATCGACGTAATCCTTCGCCGGTCCGGTGTGGCGCGATTGCCAGGGCCGGGTGATGGCGAGTTGAAAATCCGGATTGGGAAACGGCACGTCCGAAAGCGTGACGCGCCGGATCGAAAACGGCACCCCGCCCGGCGCGCCAGTGATGAGGCGTAAATCCGAACCACTCACACGCCCGGTGAAACGCACGTTGGTCAGTTCGTAGAATCCATCGACAAACCGGTTGGAAGCGATCCGCGAGGAGCGGGCGTGCACCAGTGGGTCGGTGAGAGCGGCCGTCTGCGAATCATAACGCATATCGAGTCTGCCACCACCGATGTCGTCGTAATAAGTAACCCGCAGGTAGAGCGTCTGCCCAGAGGTGAAGGCGAAGGAAGTGGGCCGCTTGAAATAGATGAAAGAGTCACCGCCCGTATTCTGCCACACCGTCTCGCCAGCCACGGTGGTCTGGGAGAATTCGCCATCCGCCGGCGGTGGTGTGGTGGGGACGAGGTCCACTTCGGCACCGGTTGCCACGGAGAGGAAACCAACAACCGACGCGCATACAACGATCCAGCTCCGCATGAAGGACTTCCGGGCAGAGCAGGTGAGTTGGGAGAGAATCATGGTTTGGTTGCAGGCTGAAAAGTTCGCTGGGACGGATGAAAATCCAGCAAGCTTGAGTCAATGTCTTTGGAATCGGGGCGAACTACCCGATCCTTGTTGCAGGGTGATGGATGGTTTACTTGTACGCTTTTACAATACTAGTTACTCCAAAAATCTGAAATCGGAATAGTCCTCAAAGTGATGACATGGACGGTTATTCTTGGCAATGCGCCATCGCAAACCTTTGACTCGACGGTTTACGCAACCCACCGCCTGACCCGCACCACTCCATGAAATCGTCGAAAGAAAACCCTGGCCCGGATTCGCGCTACCATCCGTTTCCCGTAGGCGCGCCGAGCCACCACAGCACCGCCGCGTACCCCTGCAGGGCTGCCGTACGGGCCTGCTCGCTTTTGTTTGCCTCCGCCACCGCCCTGCAAGCGGTCACGCCGGTGCCTTTGGAGATCATTTCCGAACAGATCCCCGGCGCGAAGCCGCGCAACGTGGTGTTCATTTTGTCAGACGATCACCGCTACGACGCGATGAGTTTCCTC
>JALOTR010000547.1 GCA_025457805.1 Akkermansiaceae bacterium
TTTTTTCCAAAGCCTCAGTTCCGGGCATGATGGAGCGGGCGATTTCCCTCCAACCATTGATGTTGTGGCGGATTTCGAGACTTCAGTTTTCTCCCATTCAAGTTTCATGCCTTCGTAAGATTCGGGAATCTGAATTAGAATCCGATTTTTTTGCTGGATTCTGCGTTCACTAAAACACGCGTCCCCGGAGTTGACGCGGGGGCGTTCACGGCTACAGCTATCCGCCATGCAAGCCGACAACGATCCGCCCCAAGCCGCTGAAACTCCGCAGGAAACCGCAGAAAACACAGCCGCCCAGGAAACCCAGGCCCTCGATCCCTGGGAGGAACTCGAAGCGGAAGCCGCCAAATGGAAGGAAGTATCCCTCCGCACCGCCGCTGAAATGGACAACCTGCGCAAACGCACCGCCCGCGAACGCGAAGAAGCCATCCGCTACGCCAACCAGCGCCTGCTCGAAGAACTCCTGCCCGTCATCGACAACTTCGAAATGGGCATGCAGGCAGCCTCACAAGACACCAAATCCATGATCTACATCGGCATGGACATGGTCCGCCGCCAGCTCAACGAATTCCTCTCTTCCCAAGGCGTTGAGGAAATTCCCACCAGCGGAAATTTCGATCCCAATCTCCACGATGCCGTGGCCCAGGAAGATTGCTCCGCCGGTGAGGACGGCAGAATCCTCCGCGTCACGCGCCGCGGTTTCAAACTCCGCGACCGCCTCCTGCGGCCTGCCAGCGTCGTCGTTTCCAAGCTCCCCACCCCTGCGGAAGGAGGCGCGGCTTAATTCCCCATGGCTGAAAAACGCGACTATTACGAAGTGCTCGGCGTCTCCCGCGATGCCTCTGCCGAGGAAATCAAAAAATCCTACCGCAAGCTCGCGGTCAAATTCCACCCGGACAAAAACCCCGGCGATCACACCGCGGAAGACAAGTTCAAGGAACTTGGCGAAGCCTACGAGGCACTCAGCGATCCCGACAAACGCGCTGCCTACGATCGCTACGGCCATGCCGCCTTCAACGGTGGCGGCGGTCGCCCTTCAGGGGGTGGTTTCCACGACCCGATGGACCTTTTCTCCCAAGTCTTCGGCGGCGCATTCGGCGGCGGCTTCGAAGAGTTTTTCGGTGGCGGCGGTTCCCGTCGCAAGGGCTCCGGCAAACAACGCGGCTCGGATCTGCGCTACGATTTGGAAATCTCCCTCGAAGAAGCCGCCCGCGGCGTGGAGAAGGAATTGGAAATCGAGCGCTACGTCCCCTGCGACACCTGCGGATCGAAAGGCACCAAAGGCTCCGGCGGCGTCAAAGTCTGCTCCTCTTGCGGCGGCCGTGGCGTCGTCGCCCGCCAGGCCGGCATCTTCATCCAGCAAGCCACCTGCCCGGAATGCCGCGGCAATGGCGAAACCATCTCCGATCCCTGCCCAAGCTGCCGGGGCGAAGGCCGCGTCCAACGCGAAAGCCGCATCAAACTGCGCATCCCCGCCGGCGTCGATACCGGCACCCGCCTCCGCTCCTCCGGAAATGGCGATGCCGGCGTGCGGGGCGGAGACGCAGGCGACTTGTATGTCTTCCTCCACGTCCGCGATCACGATGTCTTCGAGCGCGACGACGCGGATCTTTTCTGCGAAGTCCCCCTCCCCTTCTCGGTGGCGGCGCTCGGTGGCGAATTGAAAGTCCCCACGCTCGATGGCCAATCCTCCATCAAGATCCCTGCCGGCACTCAGGGCGGCACCGTTTTCCGCCTCCGCGAAAAAGGCATGCCCTCACTCTCCAACGGCCGCCGCGGCGATCTCAACGTCCGCGTCCAAGTGGAAGTGCCCACCAAACTCAGCGGCGACCAACAGGAAAAACTGCGCGCCTTCTCCGAATCCATCGGCGATCACAACTCGCCCATGCAGGAAGGATTCTTCCAAAAGGCAAAACGGTTTTTTGATCTGTAACAGAGACACAAGACGGCAAGACCCAAGACGCAAGAGATGAAATACCGAGCGCAGTCCCATCTCTCTTCTTTTCTTGTGTCTTGCGTCTTCAAGTCTTGAGTCTTTCCCCCATGGCCCGCTTCCATCTCCCGGCTTCCGAATGGCAAAGCGCCTCTCTAACCGGAGACGAAGCCCGCCATCTTTCCCAAGTGCTCCGCATCAAGCCGGGTGAAACCATCACCGTCTTTGATGGTATGGGTCAGCGGGCCAAGGCCGAAGTGCTCACCGTTTCGCGCGACCTCGTTTCACTCAAACTTGCCGCACCCGAATCTCCCCCCATTCCCCTCCCGGAAATCACCCTCGCCCAAGCCATTCCCAAGGGAAAAAACATGGACCTCATCGTCCAGAAAGCCGTCGAACTCGGGATCGCCCGCATCCAGCCGCTGGTGACCAAAAACACCATCGTCCAACCCGGCGAAGGCAAGTCCGACAAATGGCGGCGCAATGCACTGGAAGCGTGCAAACAATGCGGCCAGGATACCTTGCCACAAATCGCCGATCCGCTCCCCTTTGATCGCTGGATCGCATCTCTAACAGAATCTATCGATCTCAAAATCATCGCCTCCCTCGCCCCCGGCGCACTGCCCCTCCGCGAGACCCTCCAACGCCACCCCGGCACCACCGCGGCCACTCTGTTAGTAGGCCCCGAAGGCGATTTTACCGGACAGGAAGTGGACGCCGCCATCACCTCCGGATTCCACCCCGTTTCCCTCGGCTCCATCATTCTCCGAGTCGAAACCGCCACGCTCTATTGCTTGTCCGCCCTGCGCTACGAGTTCTCGGAAAGCCAGTCGTAGCTTCAACGACGACGGAACGTTTTGGCATTTCCCCAAATCCCCGGCACCTCAGAAAAACCACCACGCCAGCAAGGTCACCGCCACCAGTGATACCAGATCCAGCGCCAACCCCGCGCGCAGCATGTCATTCTGACGGATCCGCCCGGTGGCAAACACCATCGCATTCGGCGGCGTGGCCACCGGCAGCATGAATCCACAGGACGCCGCAAGTGCCATCGGAATCACCAGCTTCGCCGGAGCCAGATCCAACTCTCCCGCCACCGAGAAAAAGATCGGCACCATCAATGCCGCAGTGGCCGTGTTGCTCGCGAATTCACCTAACAGAATCACAAACAACAAGGCCATTCCGATCACCAGAACCACCGGCCATCCATCGACAAGCATCACGATCTCA
>JALOTR010000548.1 GCA_025457805.1 Akkermansiaceae bacterium
CACCTTTTCGCCTTCGATTTGAACGCGCCCAAACTCATCTCGCACTTCGTCGTGCGCGGAGGAAGAATCATCCATGCCGCCAAACTCGATGCCGAACGCAGCAAGGTCTGGGCCGCTCCCGTTCTTTCATGGAACGCGGTGAAGATCACTTCCGAAGGTGCCTTCAAGTTCGCCGATGCCTCGGCCCGCGCGGCCATGGTCGGCTTCGACAGTCTGGATTACCGCCTGATGAACGATCGCGCCACCGGCCTGCCGGTTTACCAACTCGAACTCAAGGATGCGGGAAAGCGTGTGGTGGGCAATCTCAAGCTTGATGCCATGAACGGACGTCTCCTCAGCCAGAGTTGGCCCGGAAAACCCGGCGCCGGCGGCATGAACCGCCAGGACCGTATCGACTGGCAGATTGTCAAAGAAGAAATGGGCAAAGTCGGGCGCGATATCGGAACCGTCTTCCGCGATCTCGGAGCCAATGTGCGCCGCCGCTTCCAACGCTGAGAGTCTTCTCCCGCCGCTCCCGCTCCTCTGGTGGTGGCAAGATGAGTCTCCGCGCTCCGCCGCCGCGAACATGGCGGTCGATGAATGCTTGTTGCTACGCCAGCCACCCGTCCCCGTTTTCCGCTTCTATCGATGGTCACGGCCGTCGGTGACCTTCGGCTTCGCGGAAAAGGCCGCTCCCATCCGGGCGCTCCATCCGAATCGGGAAATGACCCGTCGCTGGACCGGTGGAGGAGTCGTCGAACACGGCTCGGACGTCACCTATTCCCTTGTCCTGCCGCGAACCTGCGCTCCCGATTGGCAGAACAGCGCCGCCGTCTATGCCCGCGTGCATGAAGCGGTGGCCCATGTCCTCCGGGCGCGCGAACTGCCCGCCGTCCGCGTCGGGGAAGGGACCCAGATCCCCGGTTCCCTCTGTTTCCAAGCGCCGGTGCGCCACGATGTGCTGGTCTTTGGCCGCAAGGTCGCCGGGGCCGGGCAACGCCGCACCCGGGAGGGACTCCTGCACCAGGGCAGCCTGCAAGGTGCGGCCGTGTTGCCCGGTATCGCCCGCGATTTGGCATGCGCCCTCGCGGGAACGGTCGAGCCTTTGTCCGATGATCTCGTCCCCACCGCGTCCGAGGTGCAAGAGCTAGCGGCCCGACGTTACCTGCTCCCCGCCTGGATCGACGGGAGGTGATTTCACGATGGGCACGGCCACCGGGATGGCATGGCAGATTTGCTCCCAGCCGGGAAAGTTCCAGGTGTTCGGGAATCCCCGGCACTGCTCCGGCTTGACCCGCTGGATCCGGCAGTCCCGGCCGTCGAGCATGATGCATTCGTGGTTGTCCTTTTCGATGAGCGAGAGGCCCTGGCGGTTTGAGCGGAGGCGGGTGTAGGTATCGAGGAAATCGCGTTCTGTTAGACCGAGGAATGCGGCGATGGGCGAAATTTCATCGTCCTCGATGCGGACATCTCCCGGCCACTTGCAGCAGGCGGTGCAGCGTTGGCAGACGTAGTGGACCGTGGGATCGAGGACCGTTTCGCGGTTTCCCGGGCTGCCATGGTCGGGGGTGGCGCTCATCCGAGGCGTTGATAGTAATAATTCACTCTCCCCAAAAATCCGCGCCACTTGGCACCCGGGCGGCCATTGTCCATCAGGAAATGCGGGCAATTCTTGTTAGCCGGATGCCTCCCACGGCGTGGCCAGTGATAGTGGGGCACCACATTGCGCAGGGGAATGCGGTGTTTCTTCATCAGGATGGCGGTGAGCTTTGCCGTGCGCTCCATCGTGGCGACGCGGCTGGATCCCCGGTGTTCGCACATTTCGATGCCGATCGAGAGGCGGTTGCCGGGGCCATGGAAATCCGCGTGTTCGCCTTGTTCGGAGGTGGGCATGTGCTGGATGGCCACCTTGTCATCGACAGTGAAATGCCAGATCAGATAGCCGATCCGGTTACCGGTGCGGGTTTTGGGCGAGCGCAGGGCACCTCGTTTGAGGGCGACCGAATGGCGCTCTGCATCGGCCGTGTAGTTTTGCGTGCTGTGGATGGTGATGTAGCGCGGCGTCATCGGCCGGATCACCTTGCGGCCGTGCGTGCCGCGCTGGACCATGTCCACCTTGAGATTCACCTCGCGGTTGATGCGCGAAATCGGCACCCGTTCAGCACCAGACGACTTGCGTGAGCCATAGCCATCCCGCCCGCCTCCCGGAGGGCCGACCTGGCGGCACTGGAGACTGACGAAGACGAGAAGGGCAAAGGGGATGATCCAACGAAGGGCCTGCACGAGCGGGGTTTTACCATGCCGATGGAGATTGGAAAGAAAACTTCACATTTCCTAAATATCTTGTTTTCCGATGAAAATGCGCCCGCAGGCTCCGCTTTCCTTGCCGTGTGGCCCGCGCGCCTTTACAAGACCCGTGTGGAAGCCATCCGCTATTTCAATCGACACACCGGAACCATGGAGACCGAGCAGGTTTACGGGGAGAGCTTCCTGCGTTGGACCTACGGCCATCCCGCCGGGGCGATGGCGCTGTGGTCGTTTGTGAAACGGCCGTTTTTTTCCGCCTGGTATGGCCGGCGGATGAGCACGCCGGAGTCCGCTGCCCGGGTGCTGCCATTCATCCACCGCTATGGGCTGGATCCGGCGGAATTCGCGGAAAAACCGGAGAATTACCGCAGTTTCAACGAGTTTTTCTACCGCAAGCTCAAGCCGTCCTCGCGTCCGATCGATGCGGATGAATCCAGCGTCGTGTTCCCGGCGGATGGACGGCACCTGGGTTTCGAACGCGCCTCGGCCATCGAGGGCGTGTTTGTGAAAGGCCAGAAATTCGACCTGCCCGCGCTGCTGGGCGATGCCGATCTGGCCGCACGTTATGCCGATGGCGCGCTGATTCTTTCGCGGCTTTGCCCGGTGGATTACCATCGATTTCACTTCCCCGTGGCGGGCGTCCCGGGTGAGACGGGCCTGATCGACGGGCCGCTGTTTTCCGTTTCCCCCATCGCGCTGCGTGGCAAACTCGCTTACCTCTGGACCAACAAACGCACCGTGACCCCGCTGCGGACGGAGCGATTCGGGACGGTTTTGTTATTGGAAATCGGCGCCACTTGCGTGGGCACGATCGGCCAGACATTCACTCCCGGACAGGCGGTGGAGAAAGGCGCGGAGAAGGGCTATTTCGCATT
>JALOTR010000549.1 GCA_025457805.1 Akkermansiaceae bacterium
CGATCGCCGCCGTCGATGGTATTGGCGGAGGAAAGGCGGAAGGTGCGGGTGAGATCGAGTCCGGGGGAAGTGCCGGCGAATTCACCGATTTCCCCCTCCATTTCCGGCGAGATGAAGCGCGTGACGAGGACCCGCTGGCCATTCGCGCTGATGGCGATGGCGCGGGGGGTGGGAAAGGTGGCACGGACGACGGGGGCAGCGTTCGGATTTGCCGCGCTGTAGCGGTGGAGATGGCCGGAGCCGTGGAGGGTGACAAAAAGCGATTGGCCATCCGGCGAGGCAGCGATGCCAAAGGGGGCGGCTCCATAGGCGAGGGAAATCGTGGCGTAAAGGCTGCCATTGGGGTTCAGGACGCGGATTTCATCCGAGCCGTGGCAGGTGACCCAGTAGCGGCCATTGGCATCACGGGCGATATTGCGGGGATTCTGACCGACGGGGTGTTCGGCAATTTTTTCTCCGGTGGAGGCATCGAGCACCGCGACGCTGTGGGCATCCGGATTCACTGACCACAGACGCCGTCCTAGCGGATCATCGCCGATGGCAAGGGTGGAGCTGCGGGTGGGGCGAGGTCCGGCAGCGGGGGCTTGGATGACAAGGAGGCGGAGTGAATCGGTGACGATGTTTCCTTCCGCATCGCGAACTTGAGCCAGCACCCGCGGCCGACCGACGGTGGCATAACTATGGCTCGCGGAGTTGTTAGATGCCCATGCGGTCCAGGTGCCATTGAAATTGAAGCGATATTCGAGCGGGGCGGTGCCGGTGGCTGTTGCGGTGACCGTGACGGTGGCACCGGGTGCGGGTTGATAGATATCTGCGGTGAGGTTGGTGAATGAGGGAGGGGTGCTCGCATCGATGCCGCCGCCGGTGGAGAAGCGGAATGAATAGGGTTCGATATAATTTCCTGCCGCATCTCGGAAACCGATCTGGTTGGCTGGATCCGAGTGGAAATCCACCTGATAGGTCGCGTCTGCGGCAAGGCCGCTGCTTGGAGAGAAAGTCAGATTTCCGGAAAAATCATGAATGAGAAATCCAGACACCGCGCTGCCGAGTGCATCGCCCGGCAAGACAGGGCGGACGGTGAAGTCGATCCCATTGCGCGGGCCGCCGTTTCGTGGGTGCTCATGGAGGAGGAAACTGAGCGGAGCGTGGCGCGGATAGTTCGTGCGGTTCGCCTGGGGAATGTGATAACTCACACGCGGCGGCGTGGTGTCGGGCGCTTGTTGATGAACCCACACGCCCATGCCCTGCGAAGTGCCGGGAATCGGGTAGCCGCCGGTGAGCCAGAGATTGCCGAGGGCGAGCGACATCTGGCTGGTGTTCACGCCCGTGCCGGCTTCATCGAGGGTCAGCGCGATGGGGTTCGCATCGCCGGCAAGGAAGCGGGTCATGTCGATTTTCCGATTGTGAATGAACCCGAACTGATCCTGATAGACCGGATACGAAGCATTGGTGAAACCAGGAATCGTGAGGCTTGCTGCAACGGTGATTTCGCCAGTTCCCGAGGGGCTTGTGGCCTGGGTGATGTTTGCGGCGTTGAGGATGTTGGTGCTGGAGCCGATGACAAAAAGCCCGGTGCCGTCGCTGAAAAGATTGGGCCAATAACCTTGGAAGCCGCCGGACAGGGAGCCGACGTAGTGCGGGGTGACCGTGCGGTTCGCGGGATCATCGAAGTTATGATATTCCAAGCGATAAACCACCACACCATCGCGGGCCGCACCGCCGCTGCGGGCGTAGATCAGGAGATCGCCGAAAATCATCGGGTGCCAATCCCCACCGCCGTATTTTCCGACGTGATCGAAAGTGGCGAGAAGACGGAAGCTGGCGTAGCCATTTGCATTGAGGGTGACATAGCGGAGATAGAAATCCGAATCTGGCGAGCCATACCATGGAAACGAAGCGTCCCAAGGCCCTGACATGTTTGCACGGCTATAACCCAGAGGCATCTGCGCGAGGTTGGGGATGCCATTGGTGCCGCCACGTTCGATGGGCGCGCCGAATCCGTTGACGCGGATGACATCGGGCAGGAGCATGTTTCCCGACTGTGCGGTGCCATGGGCTCCCCAGCCATAGTTGCCTTGGAACCAACTGTTGTTGGGATAACTGAGATTGAAGTCGGAAGGAAAACGCCGCACCGGGTTGGCGGGATTGGAGATATCATAAACGCGCATCTGCAAATCCGAGCCGGGCCGAGAGCCCGGCGACTCGGCGCCGACGATGATCCAGCCGTTCACATAGTTCACCGAAGTGGTGCGGCCGATGGGCTCGGAGCCGTTTGCCACCGGGTGACTCAGAAGCGTGCCGGGTGCTTCGGTGCGCGGCAGGTTGAGAAAACCCTGCGTGGTCACCTGCGCTCCCGCAATCGCGGCGAGTAGCAATGTCAGTAAAAGGATGGAGGATTTCACGGTGGTTCAGTTTCGAATGGCGGCAAGGCGCAGGTAGAGAGGAGCGGTGCCGCTGAGTGCGAGGAGTCTTATCTCCCCGACCAATGGACCGTTGTGTAGCACATATCCTGGATCTTCAACAGTCCATGTTCCGGCACCCGCCGCGCGGTGGGCGACGGTCTGCCAGGAAGTGAGCGTGGTGGATTGCTGGATTTCCAAACGCACTCCCGGCGCCGGCTGGCCGACCACCCGCAGGCCGAAGCGATCCTCCTCGATGACAGCCTGGGGAAGAACCGCGGGGTCTGTGGCGGCAAGCGGATCGGTTTGGAAAACATACTCTAACAAATTTGCCACGCCATCTCGATCATAGTCCGCAGCGGGCTGCGCGATGGGCAGATTCGCTTCGCTGGCGAAGCGCTCGTGGCGCCATTGATCGAAGGGGTGGTCCTGGATCGTGAGGGTCACGGTTTGTTCCGGATCGGATGCAGGGAAGGTGGCCGGCCCGCTGAGATTGGATAGACGAAGAGTGAAAGTTTCAGGTCCTTCCGCGAGTGTATCGGCCGACAGTGGCAGCGTGATGGTTTTCTGGGCTGGATCGCCGGGCGCCCATGCAAGGGTGCCTGTGAGCGGGGTGAAATCCGCCGCGCCTGCCGTGCCGAGTTCTGTTAGATAGGATAAACTCAGCGCACGATCGAGACTCGCGCCGCTGCGGGTGACCACCACTTCCACGGACTGGCCTTCCCCAGCGGAATAGGCTGTGGCGGCGGGTGCCACGAGTCC
>JALOTR010000550.1 GCA_025457805.1 Akkermansiaceae bacterium
CACTTCCGATAGAAGCCGTCTTCCGTCCGGCGGAGGTGGAAATCCTCGGGCACGAATCCCTGATAGATATCGATCCCGGTGGACGCGTTGAAGCCAGGAATATCGAACGCGTTGTGGTTCATCACATTGTCGAAATACACGCGGATGCCAAAGCGGTGGGCGGTTCTCACCATTTCCAGCAACTCGGCCTCAGTCCCGTAGCGGGTGCGGGTGCTGCCGCGTTGATCCCTCGATCCAAGGTCGAAGCGGTCCCAGCAATCGTAGCCCACGGAAAGCCCGCCACTGGCCTTGGTGGGCGGCGGCAACCACAGCGACTGATAACCCGCCTCGGCGATCTCCGGCATCTTGCGCGTGAGTTCCGCCCAACTGGTGTTGAAATACTGCAACATCGACTCACCCCGCGCGGCGTGGACGAGCAGGAAAAGGACGACAAGAAAACGATGCAGGACGGGTTTCATGGCAAACGGACGGAATAGGCTGAAAAAATGGGTTTTCCGCTCTCTTCCTTGATGGCCTATGTCTGGCCTGAATCAAGGGTTTATCTGCATTTCAGGCACTCCGTGGCGGAAAATGATTTGGTTGGACTCCGATTCGCCGTTATATCGCCACCAGATGAACGAAGCGCCCGCCGAAACCAAACGCCCCCGTGTGAACGTCCGCCGTCCCGATGTGATGGAACTCGTTTCCGCGGAGGTCGCCGTGCATTTCCACTCGTCCATCGTCGAAAAACTCCGCGACCAGGGCGGCCGCATCACCGTGGGCAACACGACCCTGCTGCTCGCCGAGCAGTTCGGCTTCTGCTACGGCGTAGAGCGCGCGATCGACCTTGCCTACGCTTCCCGCCGCGTGTTTCCGGAAAACCGGATCTTCCTCATCGGGGAAATCATCCACAACCCGGACGTCAACCGCCACCTCCGGGAAATGGGCATCGTTTCCCTGCCGTGGCAGGAAATGACCTCCGGCTACGACACGCTCACCGAGGACGACGTCGTCATCGTCCCGGCCTTCGGAGCCCCCACCACCTTCATGGAAAAAGTGGCGGAACGCGGCTGCTACGTGGTGGACACCACTTGTGGCGATGTCATGAAAGTCTGGCGCCGCGTCCGGGGCTACGCCAAGGACGGCATCACCTCCATCATCCACGGCAAGGCAAACCACGAGGAAACCCGCGCCACCGCCTCACGCGCCCTCGGTGAAAAGGGCGAGGGCCACTACCTCGTCGTGCTGACCCTCGCGGACGTGGACTTCGTTTGCGACTTCATCCGCGGCGGCGGCGACAAGGAGGCATTTTTCAAACGCTTCGCCGGCAGCCACTCGCCCGGCTTCGATCCCGGTCTCCATCTCGCCAAGGTCGGCGTGGCAAACCAGACGACCATGCTCAAGAGCGAGACCGAGGAAATCCAGCGCCGCATTCGCGCGGCAGTGACGGAGCGCGATGGCGATAGCAGCCAGTTCCAAGTCTTCGACACGATCTGCGGTGCCACTCAGGAACGCCAGGACGCCTTGATCGAAATGCTGCGCAAGCCGATGGACCTGCTGCTCGTCGTCGGCGGCTACAACAGCTCGAACACCGCCCACCTCGTCGAGATGGCGGAACCCGAGCTTCCCACCTTTTTCATCCGCGGAGCCTCCTGCATCCGCTCGCTTGAGGAAATCGTCCACTACGACCTCCATCGCAAGGAAGAGGTCACTTCAAACTACGCCGCATTGTTTGCCCCGGAGAAACCGGTGACCATCGGCATCACAGCCGGCGCGTCCTGCCCGAACAACCTGATCGAGGAAACCATCTTCAAAGTCTTCGAACTCCGCGGCGTGGACCGCGCGGCACTCGGGGCGGAATGACGGCCGCACTCAAAGATGTGGCATGAAGGCGGTGTAAACTTCCGACGGAATGTCGAGCAGGCTGTAGTCCTTGGAAGAGACAAACAAGAGGCTCTGCTTGCCCTTGCCGAGCAACTCGTTCTCCGGTCCGAAAATCTGGTGCTCCAGCGTACAGAATTTGCGGTTGAAGTCGGCCACACGGATTTTCACGGTAATTTTGTCAAACTCCCGCGACTCGCGCACAAACTTGTGCTCGAAGGATCGCGTGAGGATGTAGAACTTCGTCGTCTTGAGATCGAAGTCCGGCATCACCGTGTTGAAAAACAACTCGCGTGTCTTGCCGACGAAGAGTCCATACATGCCGAAATACACATTCCCCACCGAGTTGGTATCCTGATAGGTGGCGATGAGCGAATAGACGAACCACTTGCCCTCGAAGTGCCCGCTCAACGCATGCGCATCCTGCGGTTGGGGCGCGACGACATCCGATCCGGTGACCACCGTGGCGGTCTTGGTGATGGCCTTGATCGCCGGGATTTCCGACGCCGCTTCCATCACCTCCCCTGCCCGCTCGGTCACCACCCGCAGCAGATCGGTATTTCCCACCAGCCAGAAAACATAAATCAATGGCAACATTGATCCGAGGATCAGGAGGAAATTCGCACTCGTGCAGTAGCCAAACGCGAAGATCACCAACGAAATACTCGCCAGCGAGAACATCCGGATCTGTGGCAGCGGTTGTTGCGAGTTCGGCACGAAACACCGGGCAATCGCCAAGGCCGCATAGCCGACGAAGAACGATGCATAAAACACCATGAAATACTCCAGCTCCAACTTCGCCACCAACCCGATCAGGGTGATCACCATGATCAGGAAAAATGTCGGAATCGGCGATTCCAGCAAACGCTTGGGCAGCATTCCGATCAGGATATTCTGGCTCTTGCCCAGATTCGCCCCGAGGAACCACTTCAAGGCCACATAACCACTATCCAGCGTGGTCAGCGCACAAATGCCGAGGAAGGAATAATACGCCGCAGGCAGCAGCCCCTTCGATTTCGCATCCAGCCCGTCGATGTATTGCACGATGAGTTCGTGAGCATAGCGGAAACCATCAAGGCCGTTTTTGCCATAGCCATCCACCCCGCCCTTGCTCATCACCCAAGCCGCAAGACAGCCGTGGAACAGCAGCATGAGAAAAAAGATCACGCCGCCAAACAGATAGCTGGCGCGGATCGAGGTGTTTTCCCGATGAATCTGGATCGCCCGCTGCCAATGCTGCAAGTCCAGCCAGGGCCCCACCAGCAGGCCGATGAGCAGCGGAATCGAGTAACCCAGC
>JALOTR010000551.1 GCA_025457805.1 Akkermansiaceae bacterium
CGATTGCGGCGTGACGGTGACCTGGATGCTCGCAGTGGAGACTCCGCCGTGCTCATCGGTGACGGTATAGGTGAAACTGTCAACTCCCGCATATCCGTTTCCAGGCACATAACTCACGCCCAGTCCGCCCGGCGCGATGGCTGCGCTGCCATGACTTGGCGGGGTGATGGAAGTGACGAGATTCTTTTCCAACAAATCCGGCGAAGGGAAGTCATTGGCCAGCACATCGATGAAAGTTGGTCCCGAGTTCGCAGCGATCACCACCGCATCATTCCGCAGGGAAGGGGGCGTTTCGGCAAGCGGGCCGCTGGTGGAGTTATCGCCATTTCCATAGACCATGAAATGCAGCGTGTTGACCGGACTGGTGACTTCGACGAGGTTTCCTTCCTGCAAGATGAATGCCTTGCTGCGGCAATCGATCTCGTAGCGCCCGGGATGGGTGAAGGTCCAGTTCATGTGGGCATGGGAGCCGGCGGTGATCCAGAAGGTGTCACTCACATTGCTGCCATGGGCGCCCTCGTTTGCACTGTTGATGCCATCGATGCTGTCCCAGAAGACGGTGGGCGTGGCCCCGCTTTGATACATGGAAAACACCGCGCCTTCCGGGATCCGGAACCCTGTCATTTCCAGCCTCACCCATACGGCATTCGCCGTGGCCCGTGGATCGCCGCTCGGGATATGGGCGGCAAAGGTCCCGCTGGCGATGCTTTCGCTGCTGATGCCCGGCCATAGGACACCGCTTTGCTGCGATTGTGAGAGGCTCCAGATCGTGCTGCCCGGTGCGGCTCCGAGAAAACTGAATGTCGATGCATTGAGGGTGCCGGGCAGGGTGATGATGCTGGCAGGATTCACCATCAAAAGCGCTTCATCGAAGTCGAGGATGGTGGGATTGGCACTGCCTCCTGCGTTGGGGCTGCCGAATGCGAGATCCGCATGCACTTCATTGCTCCACACGCCGTTGTTATAATTCATGCGCAGATCGGTATGGACCCCATCGATGGGAAGATGATTCCGAACCTGGATGATGCCGGTGGCGGATGCGGTCGCTCCGTTTTGATACTGGGTCTGATAGGTGAATGTGGTGCTGCCGCTGAATCCTTCTTCCGGCGTGTATCGCAGGGTCCCCGGAATTTCCCCGACCGTGAGCGTGCCGCTGGCAGGTTGCGTGAAGCTTTGCAGGATAATCCCGGTGCCGGGGAGGGGGCGGGTGTCGTTTCTCAGGATGTCAAAGGTGGAGGTGCCGCCCACCACGCCTAACAGATGGTCCGACTGGGCCCTTGGCGCAACCGTGACAACGAAGGTGCTGCTGGTAGGCCCGGCCGGGTCGCCGGTGATTGTGAGGGTGACATCGGAGCTGCCATAAAGCCCCGGCGCGGGGCGGATCCTCAAGCTGCGGTTGGTGCCGCTGCCTTGCAGACGGAGGTCGTTGGTGCTGGAGGTTCCCACGGTGCGGAAAAGCGTGGTGTTGCTGCGCGTGACACTTGGCACCCAGGCGCTGTTTCCGATCTGGAAATTCAATGTGAAGGTCCCATCCGCATTCATTGCAACGGTGGGAATGGTTTCTCCCGGCTGGGAATAGACGGGCTGGATGGTGAGGAGAAATGAATCGCTCGCCGTCATGAAATCGCCGTCCGTCACCACGACGGTGATGGTCACGGTGCCGGAAAGTCCGTTGGCCGGAGTGAGAGTGAGCGTGCGGCTCGCGCCCGAACCTCCAAACGCCAGATTGCCGGGCGGGAGGAGCAGCGGATCCGATGAAATCGCGCTCACGACGAGATCGGCCACAGGTGTTTCCGCATCGCCAACCGTGAAGGCAATGGCCGGGGTGGGCGTGCTTTCCAGCGTCGAGCGGTCCACGATGTTTGAGATCGTGGGGGGCGTCTGCCCCGTTGCGGCTTGATGGAGGATGAGCAACAGGACCAAGGATCGCAGCCAGAAGTTCATGGCGAGGTCATCGCTAAAAATGCAAACGAGTTGCAAGAAGAATGATCAAAATAATGCATTTCTTTTGCATTTGTGGTTGTCGCGCATCAGGTGACGATGCAAATTCCGGCCGTGCTCCGTCCATGCAATGAGAAAACTTCGCGGCTCCGTGGCGGATTCACGCTGGTGGAACTGTTGGTCGTGATCGTGCTGGTGGCCACGCTCACGACCCTCGCCGCAGTGGGAATCCGCGGTGGCATCACCGCATCCCGGCAGGCGGCCTCCACGGTGAATCTCCGCAACATCGGGGTGGCCTTGCAATCTTATGCCGACGACCACAATGGCGTGTATCCCGAGACGACCCACAGCACCGGACTCGCAGGCGCATGGATTTACAGCCTTGAGCGGTATTTGGGGAAATTCGACGAAGTGAGGATATGCCCGGCAGATCCGCGGGGCAAGGAGCGCTTGGAAGCGCGGGGCAGCAGTTATATCCTCAACAGTTATATCTTTGTGCCCATGGTGGGCCCCTTCGGTCAGCCCACCGGGCCGAAGCTGAATCGCCCCAACGCCATCCCGCAACCGGAGCGCACCATTCTTGCCTTCATCTGTTCGGACCGCATGGGTGTGGGGCCGGGCAATGATCACACGCATTCCCAACTATGGAAATCATGGTCTGCCGTATGCGACGACATCGCGCCCGATCGCTTCGGGGGCGATGGCAAGAACCGGGCCAAGGGGCGTTCGGTCTATCTGCACGCGGATGGCAGCGTGGTGGCCATCCCGGCTGCGGAACTCAAACAACGCACGGAAAGCGGCATCAACATCGCCAAACCTCCCGGTGTGAGCGGATTGCCATAACCCATTTTTTCCAAGAAATTTGCATGAAACAAAAAGTGATCGTTTGGGGGCTGACAGGAGTTATGCTGGCGACGCAGGTATCTGCCAGCCTGACCGGCCTCCGCGAACATGTGGACATCCATTGGACTTATGATTCGGGCGAGGGCTGGACCTGTTTCGCCAAGACCGAAGGAGGTGGCGAGGATGTGTTTCAATCGCTGGACAACGTTTTCCTGCCCTTGGATGACAGTCCTTGGGAATCCGGTGGCCAGCGATACATCCAGCCACCGGGCGAAACCTATGCATTCACGGGAGTGGAGCCGGATGGGCCGATCTGGATTGCTCCCCAGATCCAACTGCCTGATCAAAATGCAGCAGCCAACTGT
>JALOTR010000552.1 GCA_025457805.1 Akkermansiaceae bacterium
GGTTCAGGTTATCGAACTTCTTGGACACGATCGGCCAAGTGGCCCGGCCGAATAATGATTTCGAAAAAGCGGTGACTTTTTCTCCCATGACCGCTTCCGGATTGGTCTCGATCAGATCCTGGAGTGAGATGACTTGTCCGCTCGGCGTGAGGACGTGTGCTTCTCCTTCACGGAAGGGTGCTTTGCCCGTGCGGGTATCGATGACGCCTGTCACGATGGGCACGGTGCAGCACATCCAGACTTCATCGAGACCCGTCCCGTTCATGTAGTCCGGGTAGTAGGACTTCTCATCCAGGCGAAGGCGTCTTCCCGGCGTGCAAAACGTGCGGCCGGCATAGCGGTGCAAAAGCTGCAACACTCCGTCGTTCTGATTGAGGCAGTCATTGAGAATCGAATCCGATCCTCCATCGATGACATCATGTTGGGGATACTCGTGCAGTTTATCCGTGAGAATGGAAGGGGAAGCAGCCATGGTAATAGGATTTAGAAGTTAAGGTGATAGGATGGCTGCGGCCTTACAATGCTTCCTCGACTTCGGCCATGGCCTTGAGGATGTGTTCCCAGGTTTCGGCTTTTTCGAGCACTTCATTGGCGAACATGCAGCCATCCCAGCAGATGTGCTTGATGCCGCGTTCTTCGGCGTCCTTCAGCCAGAAGGTGGAGCACTTGGCGATGTCGAGTTTGCCATTCGGATCGTTGGCTTGGCAGTGGCGGCCGGTTTTGTCGTGGGAGCCGGTGCCGTGCACGGAGCCGTCGTTTTGGGCGACGTGGAAGTCGATGGTCCAGGGGCGAAGGGCATCGGTCATGGTTTTGTAAGCGGCCCAGAATTCGTCCTCGCTATAGCCTTCCTTGAGCAATGCGGCTTCTGGCGCGTTGTAGCCCATCAGATAAAGATAGGTGTGGGCGAGGTCGGCTTGGAATCCGACGGTGCCTTTCATGCCGGTGGCTTCCAGCGTATCGAGCATCGCCTTCCATGAATGCATGCCGCCCCAGCAGATTTCACCTTCGGCGGCGAGGCGTTCGCCGTGTTGTTCGGCGACCTTGCCTGCTTCGCGGAAAGTCTCGGCAATGAGCTTGGTATTTCCGGCAGGATCCTTGGCCCAATCGGCCACGCCGCCAGCGGAATCGATGCGGATGATGCCCGACTGGCGGACTCCGTGATCGTTGAGGATGCCTGCAATGCGGCAGGCTTTTTCCACGGCGAGAACGAAGTTTTTGCGATCGTCCGCAGAGCCGAAGGCAGAGCCGCCGACCGTTCCGGGCCAGACCGGTGCAACGAGCGAACCGACGTTCAGACCCGCTTCGGCGATTTGGTCCGCCATGGCTCGCAGCGCATCGTCCGAGGCATCCGGGTCGGTGTGCGGGTGGAACAGGAAAAGGTCCACGCCGTCGAACTTGCGGCCGGCCACTTCGGTGGCGGCGGTGAGTTCGAGCATGCGCTCAAGGGAGATCGGAGGATGATCGGTGCCGGGTTCTTTGCCGACGAGACCGGGCCACATGGCGTTGTGCAGTTTCATGATAGTTGATGGTTGGGAGTTGAGAGTTGAGAGGGATGATCTCAGGGGGGGGCTTATGGGTTGGTGCGTGATTTCAGACTACGAATTTCCAATCGATGGGAATGATGATTTCCTTGCCGGATTCGCTGGTGATGGCAATGGAATTTTCCGCGGCGGGTCGAATGGAGGAGACCACATCGAAGCCTTCCGGAAGCAGCGCGGTGGCTTGGATGACGCGGAGGGAAACGGTTTCGTCAGCATGAAACTCCCGTGAAGTCGGGATGCCCTCGGCGGCGAGCAGGTCTTGGCGTGAAACATCCACCCCATGACTGAAATAGGAACAAACCTCCTCGATCCCGATCCGCCCGACATGGCGGCTGCTCCAGGGAGATGCGCTGCGTCCGCCATTGGATAACCAGAACAAAGTGGAAGGGAAATCGGCGGGATTCTTCAGGGAAAACCAGACATATCCATCGAGCACTGCGGCCGACCATGCGAAGGGTTGTTCGTCCGTCGCGGGTTCGCTCACCATCATCACCAGATCCTCATTTCCTTCGCGGCTGGGGTAACGGGTGAGGTCGGTGCTGCCGCCGGCTGCGAGTGGAACGGCGCTCAGTTCGCTGAAATGTGCGCCGTTTGCCAGCGCTCCGGTTTCGCCATCGGCGGGATTGGCGAAGGAATCCGGAAAGACCGAAGCCCAGCGGAAGGGGCTGATGGAAATCCTACCTGCACCTTCTGCCAGACCTGATAGATCGAGGATCGGATGAGTGCCGTAGTTATATCTTCCTTCGAGACCGGAGATGCGGTGTTCGACATACATCGCATGATGGCCTTCCTTGGTGGAAAGGATTTTCTCCACATCGGCATGGGAGTCGGTGGTGCGCATCCGGAGATGGAGCGAACGTGGATCAGAGGAAACCACATCCCACATTGCATTGGCCGGATCGCCGTGCGGTGGGCCGTTTTCCTGACCGCCGAAGGGCAGGCAAAGGAAGTCACCGCGTAGCACGGAGAGCAGCGGGGGAAGATCCGGAAACTCCGCCGGTTCCCAAGGAGCGAGTGCGTAAGGCGAAACGTCGCGACCCGGATGGTGGAACACCACCGGCGCGAGATGCCCACCGCGGAGCGTGACGGCGAGGTCGAGCTCCGGGCTTGTGAGATGAAGGGACGGCTCTCCGTGAACGATGCTCATGACGCAATCAGGCTTTGAGAAACCCGCGGGCATGGAGGTTATTGAGACGGCGAGCGATATTGCCCAGGCCATCCGCCATGACTTCGTTATAACTCCGCCCGTCGCGGGTATCCACGCCGTGACCGGGTTCCATGTTGCGGAGTGCTTCAAGACCGGGGTCCGCGTGATCGAAGACTTCCACAAACACCTGACGCAGTTCGCCGGTCTTTGCAGCGGCTGTTAGAAGTGCACCGATCCAGCCATCATCCGTCGATAGACAACCTCGCGTGGTTTTGGCGGAGGCGTGGAAAATTCCGAGTTCGCCCGCTTCTGCAAGGCTTTGGATCAAATCGGCATTTTCATCGATTGAGAGTCCGGAATCGCCGCAATGGGAGGCATCGACCAGCAGTTTGAAGAAAGGCCTGCCGAGCGCCTTGTTGGCCGCGGCGACGCATTGGCGGGCGCGGGCCACGCTGGTGAAG
>JALOTR010000553.1 GCA_025457805.1 Akkermansiaceae bacterium
AAGCATCCGCCATCGCGGCGAAATGACAACCCGGGAAAAAATCAGCGCCCGGTGCGAAGCACGCGGTTGGCTTCATCGAGAAGCAGAATCGCGGGCTCCACCGGAGTTTCAGAAACCCCGAAGGCCATGATGGTCACCCGCTCTCCTGCCTTGATAAGATGGGCGGCACCGCCGTTGATGAGAATTTTCCCGGTGCCCGGTTTCCCCTCCAGCACATACGTCTCCAAGCGCGCGCCGGTCGTGATCGAGGCCACCAGGACCTTTTCACCCGCCCACAAATCCGCCCAAGCCATCAGATCGGAGGGGATTTCAATACTGCCTTCATATTCGACATCCGCATCCGTGATCATCGCACGATGCAGCTTGGACTTGAGGATCTGGCGCAACATGGCGGGAGAGAAAACCCGCCCACCCGCCGGCGTCAAGTGACAAGCCTTGATTCAACTTTCCGCACCACCCCATCCGCAGCCATCCCCACCGATCTGCGGTTCATTTTCTTCCCGAATGATGCCCCACCTTGCCTTATTTCCCAAATCATCCGCATCCTCTCTCATTTGGCGGACTCTCCTTGCCATGCACCCTGCCGCCGCATACCACCGCGCTGCCGGTCACAAGCCGGCTCTCTTCAGGAAGCCCTTCGCAGGGGCAGGAAATTGATGGGGAAGCTGGTGAAATTCCAGCGCGGTATCGCCACTGTGATTCCGTCGTGTGCACACATGGCGGACAGCCAGATTGCCAGCCTGAGGGATGTTCAACACGCCTGCGAATTACAGGCATTGAAACCAGATACATGACATACCCAAAAACGCCTCCAAGAGGCTCCAGCCGGAGTGCCATCGCACTGCTCGCCCTCATCGTCCACACGTCTTCCCCAGCGGAGGAAACCCGGACCGAACTCGAACCGCTGATCGTCTCCGCCCTGCGGACACCCCAGGAGGCCTCCACGGTCACCTCGGCCGTGACCGTGCTCGATCCGGATGCCCTCCAAAACCAGGGCATCCTCCAGATCCGGGACGCGCTCAACGCCTCACCCGGGGTCATCTCCACCTCCACCGGCGGAGAAACCGGCGCAGTCGGCTCCCTGTTCATCCGGGGAACCAGCACCGCTTACTCCCAAGTCGTCATCGATGGCATGCGGATCAGTGATTCCACCACCCCGCTCGGCAACATGCTTTCCGCAAGCCGGATTTATGATCTCGGCACCATCGAGATCCTCCGCGGCCCGCAAGGCGCGGTCTATGGCGGCGAATCCATCGGCGGCGTGCTCTGGATGCAGACCGGCTTCGGCAAAGGCACACCCAGCGGCTCCGCCTTCTTCGAAACCGGTTCCTTCAACTCCCTCGCCACCCACGCCATTGCCCAAGGTGAAGTCGGCAAGCTCTCCTACTTCCTCGCAGGAGGATATGAGGAAACCGACAACGACGCCCCCAATCAGGAGTTCAACCAACGGAATCTCGCCCTCAGAGCGGAAGGCCGGCTGGACGAAGTCTGGACTCTGGGCACCACCTTCCGTGGCGTGGATTCCTATTATAACAACTCCGGCGCATCCGACGATCATGTGGACGCCGCACTCACCACGATCTATGCCAATGGACGCATCTCGGATCGTTGGACCGCCCGCTTCCTTGCAGGCTATCAACAGGAGTTCTATGATAGCGATTCCTCATTCGGCAATTATGGCACCGACATGCGCGCCGCCAGCATCGCCACCGATCATGAAATCACGATCTCGGAAAAAATCCGCCTGCTTGCAGGAGCTTATGTGCACCGCAGTGATTTCCAAAACACCATCGGCACCGATGAAAACCGCGATCGTTATGGAATCCACAGCGCCCTCGAATGGGACGTGATCGATGACCTCACAGCCACTGCCGCCCTGCGCTGGGAGGACTACGATGCCTATGGCGATGAACTCACCTGGCGATTTGGTTCGATTTATACCATCCAAGCCACCGCCACCTCATTGCGCGGCGGCATCGGATCCTCGTTCCGCTCGCCAACGTATCTTGACTTGTTCGGCTCCTCCTTCGGCGCGGGAAATCCCAACCTCAAGGCGGAATCCGCGACTGGCTGGGATTTGGGAATCGAACAGAAAATCGGCGACGCCCACAGCTTGGAGCTGACATGGTTTCACAATGATATCACCGATCAGATCCAGGCCTTTCCCACCCCACCCGTCAACGTCCCTGGCGACTCGACCACGGAGGGACTTGAACTCGGCTTCCGCGGGAGATGTATGGAAGATGCCCTGAGTTACCGCCTCGCTTGGACTTACTTGCGCGAGAGCCTCAGCGACCAACCGCGCAACGCCGCCACCGCTTCCATTGACTGGAAGGCCACCGACAAGGCGCTCATCGGCATCGGAGCCACCCACCTCTCTTCCCATTCGTGGGGCGGTGCACCGCTCGATGCTTATACCGTCGCGCGGATCCATGGTTCCTATCAGATCACCGATTCCATCAAGCTTCATGCCCGGGTGGAAAACGTGTTCGATGAGACCTACGAACTCTCCAATTTCTTCGGCACCACCATCCCCGGTGCCGGTACTGGAGTTTATGCGGGTGTGACGGTCGATTGGTAATAGATCCTACAATTAGAATCCCAACGGGATTCCGCACTCCAGCCCAGGGTTGGCCGAAGACCTGAGGCCTACCCTGGGCATCACGCACCCAATGGATCGAACCGCAACGCGGTTCCGCACATTAACGCTTTCCTCACTCCATTCACCAAAGCCTCCGAGTTCTAAGCTTGATCTCGAAGGCACATACGACCAAACATTGAGCAAGCATATGCGCTTAACGGTGGGTGATGTCTTTACGTGAATTCGATCTTCCCACCCTGCCATCATGACCGCAATAACCTCAACCTGATGTGAAGAGCCCGCCAGCGGCTGCCAAAACTTTTCCGTTCACTTGAAGACTTAAAAACACATGTTCAAAATGATCAAATGGATCTTTATCGTAGTCTTGATCATTGGTGGACTTGCATCATGGGATTTCATACCACGATCCTGGTTCGATCAGATACCGACAGTAGGCAAGATTTTGCTTGTGACTTGTGCAGTTGTTTTTTCGCTTCTTATGATTCTAGGCGATGTGTTGGACAGCGGCATCCTGCAACGAATTTTCAAGAAGAAGAAGCCTTAGG
>JALOTR010000554.1 GCA_025457805.1 Akkermansiaceae bacterium
TTCCTAATTCCGAAGAGGGTTTATATCAGCCCGATTGCTAAGCAATGAGATTGGAAGAAAACCCTGATTTGACAAGGATTTTCTTCGGCTTTGGGTGTGTCTATCCGGGGAGGGCGCAAGGGTTGTTTTGAAGCCTGGTGCGTGGACGGATATAACGAGGGAATTTGGCCGACCGGGTGTGGGCTTGGGTGGGGCGAGTCGGCGCTTGATTGGTGCTTTTGTTCGCGTAGAGGGCGGTGGCCCCACGCGATGGTCGCGTAAAGGGCGGTGGCTCCACGCGATGGGCACGTAAAGGGCGGTGGGCCCACGCGATGGGCGCGTAAAGGGCGGTGGGCCCCACGCGATGGGCGCGTAAAGGGCTGCGCTCCACGCGATTTGTGGAATGATGACTGATTTCTGATGCTCTTATCTTCGGGTTTTTATCTGCTATCTGCGTTCCAAAAGGCCAAGTGAGGGAGCTTTGCGCGCAGGGCTTGGGCGACACATGGGCTGGGATAGCCTCCGGCGGGAGAAGGGGAAGTGCGGCGGTCATCCGGCGTCGCCTAGGGCTATGCCGGGACAAGTAGACGCGCCGCTACATTTGTGGGGGGCTTCGCGCTTTTCTTGGGCGGTTCGTGGGCGGCGGCGATCGGATATCGCCGATCCTTGGAGATGGGACGAGACGTCCCAACTCCTTAGGGGGAGTGTGGGGGCGGGACGCGCGCACCCCTTGAGATTAGACGCTGCGGAGGCCGGTGGTGGCGTCGGCGAGTTTGGGGGTGGGGGCTCCGGCGTGGTCGAGCATGGAGAGCCAGAGGGAGCAGAGCGGCGTGCCTTCATCGAACTCGAGGTGGCGGCCGGTGCGGAGTTTGCCGCCTGCCTGACCTGCCACGACGATGGGGACGTTGCGCGGGTTGTGGCCGTTGCCATCGCGGATGGGCGAGCCGAAGGCAACCATGGAGTTATCTAACAGACTGCCGCTGCCTTCCGGAATGCTCTTCATCTTCTCCAGCATGTAGGCGTATTGCTCGGTGTGCCAGAGGTTGATTTTTTCATATTGGTCGAGCTGGCTGCCGTTGTTCTGATGGTGCGAAATGGAATGGTGGCCGCCGTTGACGCCATCGAGGAAGGAGAAATTCCGATTGGTCACATCGTTGCCGAACATGAAGGTGGAAACACGGGTGGAGTCCGACCAGAAGGCGAGCACCATGAGGTCCAACATGATGCGCGAATGCTCGCCGTGATCGAAGCGCGGCAGTGAGTTGAGTTCTTCTTCGCGGGATGCCTTGCCCATGGCTTGGGAGATCCGCTTGTCGAGCGCGTCGAGGTGTTTGGCGAGTTCGGGCGAGAGGTTTTCGCCTGCGCCGAGTTGATTGGCTTCCTGCTCGATTCGCCGCTCCACTTCGCGGATGGATTCGAGGTATTGATCGAGTTTTTGGCGATCCGACGAGCCGAGTTTGTTTTGCAGCTTGCGGGCATCCTCGCGGACGAGATCGAGCACCGATTGTTGGTCGGCCGCTTGTTTTTCGCCGCTGGCGGAGCGGGTCCGGAACAGGCGATCGAAGGCTACCCGCGGGTTGATTTCGCAGGGCAAGGGCACGGTGGGTGTTTTCCACGAGATATGCGATGCGTAGAGGCGGGTGTAGTTGACGTTGGTATCGATGCCGGTGGCGACAGGTTCCGTGCCGAGTTCGAGCGATGGCAATTTCGTATCCCGCCCGATCTTTTGGGCGGCGATCTGGTCCATGGAAATTCCGCCGGCATTGATGTCACTGCCGGTGGTTTTGGCGATGGTGGTGCCGGTGAGCCAACCGCCGGTTTTCACGTAATGTCCATCGCCGGAGAAGGATGCCTTATTTTGCAAACCTGTTAGAATGAGGATGTCCTCCCGGTATTTTTCCAGCGGGCTGAGGATGGGTGAGAGTTTGAATTTTCCGCCCGTGCCTTCCGGTGTCCAGCGGTCCTCGCGGACGCCGTTGGGCATATAGAGGAGGGCGATGCGCACGGGGAATCCCCCACCCTTCTGGCCTTGGGCCATGAGCGGGCGCATGGCATCCAGGACGGGCAGGGCGAGGGTTGCGCCGATGCCTTTGAGGAAGGTGCGGCGTTCGAGGTGCCAGCGATTGCTTTGAATGTTTGCCATGATCGTTTCAGCGGGTGGAGGATCGGTATTGGAAAGGCTTGGAGGCCACGATGGCCTGGATGAGCGGGCGGATTTTCAATTGGTTGGCGCGCAGGGTTTTCACGAGGTCGCTCACAACGGGTTCGTCATAATACTCCAGCGGCCGACCCAAGGAGTAACCAAGCAGTTTACGGGTGAAATTGCGAAGAAAAAGATCATCCGAGGATGCGAGCAGTTGTTTGAGTTCCGCCGGGGAGGAAAATGTGATATCTCCGGGCAGCGTGGCGAGTGAATCGACGGGCTGGCCATTGGCATCCATGGTCCGCCAACGGCCGATGGCATCGAAGTTTTCCAAACCGAAGCCGAGCGGATCGATTTTCTCGTGACAGCCGGCGCAGGATGGCTTGGTGCGGTGGATTTCGAGTTGCTTGCGGAAGGAGAGGCCCTCCGAGGATTTGTCATCGGCCGGGAGCACGCCTGCATCGGGCGGCGGTGGTGGTGGTGGAGTGCCCAGCAGGTTATCGAGAATCCATTTCCCCCGCTTCACCGGGCTGGTGCGGAGTGGCATGGAAGTGACGGTGAGGATGGACGCATGGCCGATGATTCCACCGCGGTTGGGATCGCTGAGTTTCACCCGCTGCATCTGCTCGCCTGAGACGCCGGGAATGCCATAGTGGCGGGCGAGTTCGGCATTGAGGAAGGTATAATCCGCGTGCAGCAGATCCGTCACCGGTCGGTTCTCGCGGACGAGGTGGCTGAAGAAATCCACCGACTCACGATACATCGCGGCGCGCAAGGTCGGGGTGAAGGTGGGGAAGCGTTTTTCATCCGGCTCGGCAACTTCGCGGAGTTCGTCGAAGCCTAGCCACTGACCGGCAAAGTGACGGGAAAGAGTGACCGAGCGGGGATCGTTGAGAAGGCGATCCACCTCGGCGGCGAGAATGGCGGGATCGCTGAGTTTTCCTTCGTCGGCCAGTTTGAAGAGGCGACGATCCGGCATCGAAGCCCAGAGGAAATAGCTGAGCCGGGTGGCGAGTTCGAAG
>JALOTR010000555.1 GCA_025457805.1 Akkermansiaceae bacterium
ACCTTCGCAGGTGCCATTTTCCTCACCACCTTGTTTGTGCTTCCCGTCGCCGTGGGAGCCTTGGTCAAACTTCCTCCCGGCTCGCTGGTTCTCCAGTTCTTCGGCGGCACATCGCTCCTCATCATGGTGGGCGTCGTACTCGATGTGATGCGCCAGGTGGAAACCCAGCTCCTCCAGAAGCATTACGATGGTTTCCTCCGCAAGGGCAAACTCAAGGGGCGCTATGACCGCCTGTCGCAAAATGGTGGCGCAGCTCCACGCACGGCCATTGTTTACCTCTGGACCGTGATTGCAGTGCTGATCGTCATCGGCATCTCCGTCTTCACCTACAACAAGCTTCATTGATGGCTCCTGCCACCCTGCCGCTCCGCATCGTCCTCCTTGGACCTCCGGCATCCGGCAAGGGAACGCAGGGCAGACGGCTGGCGGAGGCTTTGGGACTTGGATACCTGAGCACCGGTGCCCTTCTCCGCGAGCAGGTGGAAAACCACACGGAGTTGGGAAAACTCGCCGAGCCCATCTTGGCGCGTGGCGAGTATCTGCCGGACGACCTGATGTGCCGCATTCTCTCGGAGTGGTTGAAAAATCAACAAGGCGGCTGGGTGCTCGACGGGTTTCCCCGCAGTCTGCCCCAAGCGGAGTTTCTGGATCGTGCTTTGGCGGAAAACGGGCTCTCCCTTGATCGCGCGGTTTCCCTCGAAGTTCCGTTCGAAGAACTCGTCGCCCGCATCCAGCAACGGGTCGAGTGCCCGGACTGCCGTTGGTCCGGGCAGATGACCCAAGCTGTAAATCAGGGCCGCTGTCCGGTTTGTGATGCGCTTCTGGTTCCGAGGCCCGATGACAATGAGGCGAATTTCACCAACCGTTATCAGGAATTCGTTCGTCTCACCCTGCCGGTTGTGATGCACTATGCGCGCTTGGAACGGTTGGTCCCTGTGGATGCCACGGCTCCCCAGGATCTCGTGGCTGCCAACCTGCTCCGGCAAGTTTCCACTCTTCGTTCCGGCAAGCCCTGACTCTTGCTCAGGAGCCATTTCCGCCTTCAATCATTTTCCGATTCTTATCCCGTGTCCCGCAGAACCCGCATCCCCATCAAGTCGCCGCGTGAGATCGAATTCATGCGCAAAGCCGGCTCGGTCGCATCTTCCATCCTCCAGGCACTCGCCGCGCAAGTGACGCCCGGCCGCACCACCGGTGAGATCGATCAACTCGCGGCGGAGTTGATGCGTGAGAACGATTGCAAGAGCGCCTTTCTCGGCTATCGCGGATTTCCCGGCTACACCTGCATCTCGGTGAATGAGGAAGTCGTTCACGGCATCGGCGGTGCGCGCCGCATCATGCCTGGCGATATCGTGAAAATCGACGTGGGCATCGTGAAAAGCGGTTTCATCGGTGACAACGCAACCACCGTGGCGGCAGGCGATATTCCTCTTGAAACCAAACGGCTTCTTGCAGCGACCGAGCAATCCCTGTTCGCCGCCATCGATCACGCCCGCGCGGGTCGCCGCCTCGCAGATCTCTGCGGCGCGGTCGAGGCCTTCGTCGCGCCGAAAGGCTTCACCGTCGTCCGCGAGTTCGTAGGCCATGGTGTGGGTCGCCGCCTGCACGAGGAACCACAGGTTCCCAACTACCGCCCGCAAGGCAAAACTCCCACGCTCATGCCTGGAATGACGCTTGCCATCGAGCCGATGGTCAATGCGGGCGTCCCGTCTGTTAGAATTCTCGACGATGGCTGGACGGTCATCACCGAGGATCGCAAACCCTCCGCCCACTTCGAGCACACCGTGCTCGTCACCTCCGGCGAACCGGAAATCCTCACCTGGCGCCCACGCGAGGCCCTCCCGGAAATGCTCGGTCTTCCCGCCTGGTGATAGGGTTTGCAGTGAATCACCGCGTCAGAGTTTTCCCTTCTGCCGCGCGATGTCTACTATTTCTAACAACTTCTCCGCCAGCGGTGCGGTGAGATACCAGTGAACATTTTCGCTGTATTTCAGATCCACATTGAGTCCCATCGCAGCGCCATCAACGGTCAAGGGCAGCGGGCTGTCGAGCAACGCGGTCTTGATGAGTTTCACTCCCCGTCCCGCATCGCGAACCTGATATGGCACACTGTTGCGGGTGGAACCTTTCATCCGGTCTTCGATGAAGTTATAATAAGGCTCCTTCACTCCATCCGGTTTGCCGCCTTCCCAAACGACGATTTTCGGCGTCGCACTCATCAGTTGGATGCCAATCACGCGGTCGCTCAAGTCGGTGATGAAGCTGATATATTTGAAAGGATTCCCACGATCCAAAAGCTCCGGTTTGCTATCCACTGCATACATCTTCACCCGCAGTGAACTCTGGGGAAACGCCTGGTTTTCCATTTCGAAAAACCGGTGCTTGCGTGCATTCTTGGGCAACATGGCTGCTGCTTTTTCCACCGGCATGAGCCATGTCACCGGCCCCCAGATCGTGGTGGGAATCAAATCCGGTGCTTTCCGTTTTCCGCCCAGCACCTTCAGGCTGTAAAACTCCAAACTCTCTAACAACTCACGTCGGGTTTGCACCTCGGCCGGCCGCCAATCCGCACTGAGCGCCATCTCGTTGGGATTCGCTGGCACGACAGCAGGCTTTGCCACCTCGGGCTTCACCGTCCTCGCCTGCAAGCGTGTGCCGACCGCGCCGCCTGCGGCTTTTCCAGTTTCCTTGAACCCGGTGAAGTCCTTGTTGAACTCCAATTCCATCGACTTCCCGTTCGGCAAGGCAATCCGCACCTTTCCCCCATCTTCCAGCTCCCACTGGAATTTGGCCTCCACTCCCTTCATCTTGAAACTCCCATCCGGCTCGAACGCAACTTGCGCTTCCTTGGTTGCAGACTTCCAGGACCACAAATGACCGATCAGTGCCTGTTTGTTTCCAGCATCATCCGCCGCGCGGAGAAGCCCGGGAAAACACAACAAAACAATCGCCGAAACCAGCCGCGGCAAGGAGGGGATGAATGAAGATTTCATGGGGGATATCTAACGGAACACCAAGCATCCTCATCATCCACCCCGGAGGCTGGCAAGGATTTTCCCGGCAACTGCCAAGCCATCGCGACAAGTCTTGTGACGGCCGTCACGGGAATTGTCGCGGTATTGGCACTTGGAACCATGCCTCC
>JALOTR010000556.1 GCA_025457805.1 Akkermansiaceae bacterium
GGAGACGATTCTCGTGGATGAGCCGGAACTTGGCCTGCACCCGTATGCGATCAAGATCCTGGCCTCACTGATCCGCTCGACGAGCAAGACGAAGCAGGTGATTGTCTCCACCCAGAGCGTATCCTTGCTCAATGAGTTCGAACCTGAGGATGTGATCGTTGCAGACCGCGAAGGTGGATCGAGCGTCTTGCGCCGGATCGGTGAGGACGAACTGACGAACTGGCTGAAAGAGTACACGCTCGGCGAGTTGTGGGAGAAAAACATCATGGGAGGGAGGCCGGCGCGATGAAACGGGTTCACATCATCTGCGAGGGGCAAACCGAGGAAACCTTCGTCAACGAAGTACTCGCGCCGCACCTAGCCCGTTTCAATGTTTATCCCGCCGCATCCCTTGTTGGAAAGCCTGGTCAAAAAGGAGGTCAAGTGACGATCTCGCGCATGGCCCATGACATCAAGCGCCGCCTACTGGACGATGAACAGGCATGGTGCACCACCTTTTTCGACTTCTACGGCCTCGACGCGGATTTTGTCGGCAATCAAGCGGCGGCGATGAAAAATGGATACGAACACAAAGCTCTGGAGGTCGAAAAAGCATTGCTGGAATACATCACAGCCCAAACGACTGAAAATGCCGTTCGACGCTTTCTGCCCTACATCCAGATGTATGAGTTCGAGGGCTTGCTCTTCAGTGATCCCGCGAAGCTTGCGACCGGGCTTTACGTTGGCCATCTCACTGGCGATTTTGCTGCTGTCCGAAATGAATTCGGCACACCGGAGGAAATCAATGACAGCCCGGTTACGGCACCCAGCAAGCGGATTCTGCGTCTGATGCCGGTTTATGAAAAGCCACTTTACGGAAGTCTTGCAGCCATCGAGGTCGGGCTCGATGTGATCCGTCAGGAATGCAAACGCTTCAATCGATGGGTGAAATGGCTGGAAGAACTGCCAAAATAGCGGGTTGAGCTTTTGTGGGAGCCACCAAGTCCCAATACGGCACCGCCAGCGCGGAGTATGCGCAGGTGAAGGGGATCAAGGTTTGAGGAGCGGTGACATTTCCGTCGCCAGCCTCTCGGTTTTGTCGGGGACTGAAGTCCGCGACTACTTTCTTTTGCGCCGGATCGTGAGCTTCGGCGGACAACATGTCCGCTGGGGACAGTCGGCAGAATGCCGACGCTCCTTGCCGACGCTCCGCTCCTTTTTCACTCGGTGATGGAGCCGTCTTGGATGATGAGGGTGCGGTCGCCGGATTTGGCGAGGTTGCGATCGTGGGTGACGACGACGAGGGTCACCTGATTCTCGGTGGCGAGGTCCATGAGGATGGACATGATTTCCCCGCTGTTTTTTGAATCGAGATTGCCGGTGGGTTCATCGGCGAAGAGGACTTTCGGTTCGTTGACGATGGCGCGGGCGATGGCGACGCGTTGTTGTTCGCCGCCGGAGAGTTCGGCGGGAAGGTGGTCCGCACGATCATCCAGGCCCACGCGTTTGAGGGCGCGGAGCGCTGCTTCAGTGGTGTCGTTTCCGGCGATGGCTCCGGGGACGGCGACGTTTTCGAGGGCGGTGAGTTCGGGCAGGAGATGATAGTTTTGAAACACATATCCGATCTCGCGATTGCGGAAACGCGATTGTTCCTTGCGGCCCATGGCATAGAGGTCCGCGCCGTGGATATGAACTTTTCCCTGTTCCGGGCGTTCGAGTCCGGCAAGGGTGTAAAGCAGGGTGGTTTTCCCCGCACCGCTGGGGCCGCAGAGGAAGACGCGCTGGCCGCGGTGGATGCTCATGTTGATCCCGTGCAGCACTTCGATGGATTTCCTGCCAATCCGGTAGCTGCGGTGGAGGTCCACCGTCTCAATCATCGCGTCGCTCATGGGAGGGAAACTGCGGAGCTTCCGGCACGAGCGCAAGCAACTTAGCGACGCCGGGCGGGTGGAAAATCCAAAGGCGATTCCATCATGCAATCGGCCATTGCTCGGTAGATTGTTTCAGGTATGCCTGATACATCCTCGCCCCAATTGTCCGTGAACGCCATGCAGCACATGCGCCGCCACATCACAGCGCTTGCCACTCTTGCGGAAACGGGTTCGCCCGTGCTGAGCGCCTATCTGGATTTGAGAACTTCCATCGATGGACTGCGCTCCGCCTTCGCCATGTGGGCCACCGCGGCACGCAGCACGATTCCGAAGGCGGGAAGGGCGGATTTCGATGACGCCAAGGCGGAGGTGATGGCCGTGCTGCGGCAGGAATGGCCGGAGGAAATCCAGAGTGTGGCCGTGTTTGCCCGGGCGGGTGAGCATCCCTTGCTGATGGCGCTGCCGTTCCAGGCGACCCTGGAAACCCACTTCGACGCCTCCCTGCGGCCCTCGATTTTCCCGCTGGTGCAGCTCAAGGACCGTTTCCACCGCTTCGTGCTGGTGATTTGCACCGAGGATACGGGGCGGATCATCGAAATGACGCTCGGCGCGGTGAGCGAGGAGATCCTCACGACCCGGCCGGACCAGAACGAGCGGCTCGGGCGGCAGTTGAGTCGCGAGCATTTCCACCACCGCCGCCAGGAGGACACCCGGCGTTTTGTGAAGGATCAGGTGGAAATCATCACCAACCTCATGGCGCGCCGCGGCCTGAACCACCTCATCCTTGCCGGTCACCCGCGGCACGTCTCCTCCTTGCGGGATCACCTTCCCAAGCACATCCAATCGCGGGTGGTGGGTTCGGTTTTCCATGCGCCGAATGGCCGGGATTACTCGCCGCTGGTCGATCAGGCGGTGGACACCTTCATCGAGGCGGAGCAAAACGAGAGCCGCAGCACGGTGGAGCGCCTGCACGAGCAAGTCCGCCGCAATGGCCTCGCCGTGGTGGGCATCCACCCCTGCCGCGAGGTGATCGAGGCCGGGGCTGCCTCCGAACTGATCATTTCCGAGGAACTGCACCATGCCGACCGCGAGGAATTGGTGCGCATGGCCACTGCGCACGACATTCCAATCGAGGTCTGCGAGGGCGACGAACTCCTGCAAAGCCACGGCGGCGTGGGCTGCCTGCTGAGATTCCGCATGGAATACCTCGGCGTGGGCGAGGCCCTCACGGTCGCCTGATCCCGATTGGCGGGCGTCGGGCTCAAGCTAAGGAATTTTCAACCGCAGATG
>JALOTR010000557.1 GCA_025457805.1 Akkermansiaceae bacterium
CGACCGCGACACCAGCGGTCTGGTGGTGGTGGCGAAACACACCGCCGCCGCACGCGCCTTGGGCATGATGTTCGAACGCCGCGAAGTGGAAAAAGAATACCTCGCCGTGATTTCCGGTTGGCCGGAGCAGGATTCATGGGAATGCCGCGAACCGATTGCCAGGGCAGGGGACTTGGGGCCATCGTCGATCTGGGTTCGGCAAATCACTCATCCGTCTGGCAAGGAATGCGCAACGCGTTTCCGGGTGGAATCGCGCTTCGAGCGGGCTGAGGGAAAATTTTCGCTCGTTCGATGTTTTCCCGAAACCGGCCGCATGCACCAAATCCGCGTGCACCTGGCCCATGGCGGTCATCCGATCGTAGGCGACAAACTTTATACCGGTGACGGTTCCGCCTATATAGACTGGATGGCCCAGGGCTGGACGCCGGCACTGCAAGCCAAGCTCCATCTCCCTCGACACGCCCTCCATGCCGCGGTGCTGCGCCTCCCATGGCAGGGCAGGGACCTGGAGTGGTGCGCTCCCTTGCCTGCCGAACTATCCGATTTTTGCCAGGGAATGCCTTACGCGGCCGTTCCGGAGGTTGTCATCTGGAGTCGGCATGATTAGCCTCCGCCATGACTGACTTGTCTGAAATGGTTTCTTTCCTGGATCGCGAGCTGAAAACCTCATCGATTCTGGATTACCCGGGAGCCGTCAATGGACTCCAACTTGCCAGCGATCGACCCGTCGAACGGGTGATCGCCGCCGTGGATGCCTCTTTGCCTGTGATCCGCGCAGCCGCCCAATCCGGTCCAGCGCTGCTCCTTGTCCATCACGGGATGTTCTGGCAAGGCGTGCAACCCATCCGGGGGCCCTACTTCGAAAAGCTCAAAACCGCCATGGATGCGGGACTGGCAATCTACTCCTCCCACCTTCCATTGGATGTCCATCCCGACTGGGGAAACAACATCCAACTCGCCAGAGCCATCGGCATCCACAATCCACAGCCCTGTTTTGAACAAAAGGGGCTCCATCTTGGGTTGCGGGGAAATTGGTCGCGTAGCCGCTCCGAGCTGATCGAGGTTCTGGGAATGGTCCTGGGTGGTAAGCCTCACCTCTGTCCGGCAGGCCCTGAATCCCCCTCCAAGGTTGCCATTGTCACCGGTGGAGCTGGCAGTGAGATCGCCAAAATCGCCGCAGAAGGCATCGATACCTTCATCACCGGGGAGGGTCCCCACTGGAGCTATCCTTTGGCCGAAGAACTCGGCGTCAATCTGATCTACGGTGGCCACTACGCCACGGAGACCTTTGGGGTCAAGGCCCTCGGCCAGGTCCTTGCACGGGAGTTCCGGCTCCCATGGTCTTTCATCGATCATCCCACGGGGTTATGAATCCCACGCATGACCCCGCCCGAATGACAGCCCTGCACGGCCAGGCGGAAAATGCACTCGGTGTCGCCGCAGACTCAGGCGCGATTGCCCGTTTCCCCAAGCTGTCCGCCCCCAAGAATCCCAGAAATTGGAGGTTTTTTCATTCCTAAACCAACCCTGAATATTTTTGCTCCAAATTCGCAGAAAAACCTTGCCTCAGGGGCGGGGGAGCGGTTTAAATCCTCTCGAAGCGCGGGCATAGCTTAGTGGTAAAGCGCTATCCTTCCAAGTTAGACATGCGGGTTCGATTCCCGCTGCCCGCTCCAATTTTACCATTTCCTCCTGCTGCAAACCGATCCCCACCATGAAACAAACCATCTTCTTCGGAGTCTTCAGCGCAGCGCTCGGTCTGATGAGCGCGTCGGCTGAAGTTGACTGCCTGAAACTTTCGCTTTCGGTGAAAGCGGTGATTTCCGCAGAGCAATCCAAGGTTCTTGAAATCGTCGCCAGCGAAGTCGCAGCCGCTCCGGGTTGTGCGTGCGAGATCGTGAAGGCAGCCATCGAAGGCTCCAGCGCAAAACCGGAAACCGTGGCCGCAATTGTTGAGGCCGCCATCACCGCAGCTCCTGAGCAAATCCGCATGATTGCCCAGTGCGCCGTCGCTGTTGCTCCAGACTCACTGGCACAAGTGCAAGCGGTTCTCGCCAAGTTCGATCCGAATAGCGGCGAGTCCGGCACCAGTGCCAAAGGCGCCAAAGCTCCGGCTGGCGAAGTGGCCGCGATGCCAAACCCACTCGATTTCCCCGGAACTGGTCCCGTCGGTCCGACTCCAGGCACTGCCGGTGGCTTTCCTCTCTTCCCACCGACCCCACCGGTGATCATCAATCCTCCCGAGGTGACTCAAGTGAATCCCTGAGCCCTGTCGCTCGATCACGGAAGTTCCTGCATTCTCTGTTACCCACACCCAATTATATTATATGAAGCGCAAGATCCCATTCGGTCTTCTCGGACTGCTGGCCGCCGGCTCAGCCTCCGCTCAAGGTCTTTACTACGTCGGTTCCGAAGCCCAGGAATCACTCCCTCTCAAGTGGGTGGTGGGCGCGAACGTCGTGTATGATGACAATGTGTCTCCAGGTAACATCGACGCCGCCGGAAATCCGGTTGAGGAAAATTCCTTCGCAGTAAACCCTTATGTGGGTCTTTCGTTTGTCAGCATGACGCCTCAGACGACTTGGGATGTGTATGCCCGTCTCGGCTTGATTTATTACTTTGATGCCCCCGCCAACATGGACGAGGTCAGCAGCCAGTCCCGTGCCGGTGTCAATCTCACACATCGCTTTTCGGAAAGACTTCGCTTCTCGAGCCGCAACTTTATTGCCTACGAACTTGAGCCCGAATACTCCTATGGTTATGCCTCGGCTCGCCAAGTGGGTGAGTATTTCTTCTGGCAGTCGGACAACTCGGTCGGCTTCCGTTGGACGGAGCGCGTTGCGACCTACACCGGTCTTCGCCTTTCCGGAACCCAGTTTGCTGACGTTGACAACAACGACCGCTTCACTTGGGAACTCTACAATCAGTTCCGCTACCAGTTGAGCCCACAAACGGTGCTCACTGCAGATTATCGGTATGCGCAGACCACCGGAAATGGTTTGGCCTCAGATTCCACCGACCAGTTCCTTCTTGGTGGTGTCGAGCACCGCTTCAGCCCCACCACCATTGGTATCGTCCGCGCGGGTGCCCAGTTCAGAAGTGTGGATGATGGTGCGGATAACACCAGTCCCTATCTCGAG
>JALOTR010000558.1 GCA_025457805.1 Akkermansiaceae bacterium
GGACCAACTCGCCCGCTCCCTGGAAATCTTCGCCGATCCCAAGGCCCTCAAGGCGGCCAAAGGAAAACTCCCCGCATCCGGACATGAAAGCTGGAGATCATTCGGCTACAACAACCGTATCGGCGCTTTTGTCCCGGCGAACCCCGGCACCAACCCATGGAAAACCGGTGCGAAGTTTGTCAATGCGGTAGAAGAGGCACACAAATTGATTCTTTTCACTCAACCCAAGCTGAGCGGAGACAACTATCCCTACTTCGCCCAACCGGGTGATGCCAACAACGGCAGGGTCGATTTTGATCTGCACAACGGTGTTTCGCTGGTGGGTTTCCTCGACGGCCATGTTCGGGAGTATTCCAAATTCAATTACCCGGGAAATGGCGGCACCAATCCCCGCTCCAACTCAAAGTACACCACGGCGGAACTAAACGAACTCTGGCTGGGCCGCGCCACTCCGTTCACCGCGCCTTGATCCCCCGACTGACAGTCAAGCGAATCGTCTGAGCCCTGTGCGGGGCCTCTTCCAGCAGCCCATAGCCTTTCCCAACCTCAAGGCCTGTCACCGGCCCACTCGCCCGCATGCCCCACTAATTCATCATGCCCGGAGTGCGATGATGGTAAATCCGCACCTCATCACACATCCCCTTGCAGCCCGGCAGTCGCTCACTTCTCCGGTCATCGCCAACCTTCAATGAAGTTTCCGCTCACATTGGTGCTGCTCTTTTCACTCGTCCCTCTGGCGCAGGCGGACGTCTGGACCTACCCCTCCCCCGGAGATCAATTCCGCTCCAAGGAATACAGCGTCAAGGTTCTTCAAGACGATGAGGTCCAGCAGTCCTTCACCTATCAGGACAAGAATCCGGACAAAAAACTCATCAACCGCATGACTGACTACAACCACTGGACGACCTTCTCGTTCGATGGTTCGGTGAAGATCGAAGTCACCCGCATGAACGGCTCTGCCGCCGGCGCTGAAGTCCGCCCCCTTGCCGCGAAAATCAAGCCGGTCATTTCCTCATCAACCATCGGTTTCACCATCACCAAACCCGGGAAATTCTGGATCAAGTTTCCGGGCATGGAAGAACACCCGCTCTTCATTTTCGCGGACCCACCAGAGACCGATGTTCCGGACCGCAACGACAAAAACGTCAAATGGTTCGAAGGCGGAAAAGTTCACGAGATCGGAGAAAAATTCCGGGTCAAGTCCGGTCAGACGATCTATCTCGAAGGTGGCGCATACGTCAAAGGAACCATCACCGGCCGCAACGTCGATAACGTGACCATCCGCGGTCGTGGTATCCTCTCCGGCATCGACATCCCCCGCAAGCCAGGTGTGGCAGGGATCCCTTGGAACCTGATCCAATTCGACGGCTCCGGCTCGCAAACCGTGGAGGGAATCACCTGCATCCAACCTCCCCATTTCGTTCTCCTCTCACGCGGCAAGTTTTCTGTTAGAAACACCAAACTCTTCGGCTGGTACCACCAGACGGATGGCTGGGGCGGCGGTGATGATTCACTCATCGAAGACAGCTTCCTCAAGGTGAATGATGATGTCGTGAAGTTCTACGGCCAAAACCAAACCGCCCGCCGCCTCACAATCTGGCAGCAGGTCAATGGCGCTCCTTTCCAACTGGGCTGGGGAGGAAACGGTCAAACAGCTACCAACTGTCTTGCCGAAGACATCACCATCATCCGGACTGAAAACACCCACCGGAACCCAGCGAAAACTTCGAACACATCGCTGCTCAACCTTCAGAAACAGGACCCGGAAAGCCGGATCTCCGGTGTGACCATCCGCCGCGTCCGCATCGAGGACGATGCCCTTCACCTGCTGGGCATCAAGGACGCTTCAGGATCCATCGCCGGGATCCAACTCAGTGATATTGAAATCCACGGCAAGGTCGGCTCACCCGGATATTTGCTCACCGCTGGAAGCGGCAAGGTCGAACAGATCTCATTCGAAAACATCCGCATCGGCGGGGACAAGGTGGGATCTCTCAATTGGCGGCTCGGCCCGGGCGTTCCAAGCCCGGACATCCGCTGATCCATTGCTCCTGTTGTTCGCTGCCTACTTGTCCCGATTTTCTCATGAAACCCTTTCTATTCATCCTTTGTGCCGTCATCGGCGGCCAGCTGAAAGCCAAGGACACCCCGCCCAACATTCTGTGGATCGTATCGGACGATCACAGTTGGAATCAACTCGGCTGCGGCGGCCACCCCGATGCCAAAACGCCCCGGCTTGATGCACTCGCCGCAGAGGGCATGCGCTTCAACCGCTGTTATGCCTCAACTCCCCAATGCCTTCCCTCACGTGCCACCTTGTTCGCGGGACGCTCGCCGGTCGCCATGGGCATGACCCGTTTCACCACTCCCCTGCGCAGGGAAATCGGCATTTTCCCCGAGATTCTCAAAAAGGACGGATACTTCACCGCCATTGCCGGCCGCGCGCACCACATTGATGGCTGGTCCTATACCAAAACCATCCCCGCTTTATATCTCAAACACCAACTCCCCAACGCCTCCGCCCGCTTCGATTTCGTGCGCGATTCCAACCATGGAACTTCCGAACAACGCCGCGATGAGTTCTTTCGCCACCTGGATGAATTCTTCGCAGCCGCCCCGGCAGACAAACCGTTTTTCCTCCAGTTCAATTTTCTGGATCCCCACCTGCCAGTCAGTTCCAGGGAGCTCAACCCCTTCGCAAAGCAATATGATCCGGCGAAACTCAAACTGCCAGCCGACTGGCCGGATACTCCCGCCATCCGTGAGCACTATGCGTTGTTTCTCGGCCTTGTCAGCCGCCTGGATCACGATGTCGGGCGCGTGCTTGATATGTTGGAACAGAGGAATCTGACATCCAACACGCTCGTCGTGTTCACGGGAGACAATGGCGCGGCAGTATTCCGCGGCAAGGGCACCCTTTACGAAAACGGAGTACGCGTGCCACTCATCGTCCGCTGGCCGGGAAAGGTGAAGCCGGGCAGTGTCAGCGAGTCTCTCATTTCCGGCGAAGACTTCGCCCCCACCATGCTCGAGGCTCTCGGCAAACCCATCCCTCCGGAGATGACAGGCCGCTCCTTTCTTCCCCTCCTGCTTGGCAAACCCCACCAACCGCGAAGCGAATTATTCACCGCACGCAGTTTCCTGTCTCGACCTCTCTCGCAGCATCGTCACGGACACCCACAAGCTCATCTACAACGCCACTTGGCAGATCCCCTACTGGCCGGTGGATTTCTTCGCCCGCGACTTCTGGCTTGAACTCGTGGAGATGAATAAAAATGGCAAACTCGATGAGAGATTCCGGAAACTCCTGTTTTCTCCCACCCGCCCGATGTTCGAGTTGTTCGATCTAACCAAAGATCCTCTCGAGACCGAAAACCTCGCCGGCAAGGCCGAACACAAATCCATCGAAGACGATCTCCGCCTGCGCCTCACTGAATGGATGTTGCTGGAAAACGACTATCTCCCCCTTCCTGCGCCGGACGCCCCGGCGGAACGATGAAGGTCCATAGTCATGAAATGTTGCCCAATCGACACCATGAAGAAAATGCCAAAAAATCGTTACGGTAAACCCCTTGGGCGGAACCACATCAGCGACTGACAACTTGCGTGGGGCTTCTTCTCGCGAGTTGCCCACCATCATCCCCAAGCCACAAAACCCACTGATCCAAGCATTGATGCCATGTTCCGTTGAGCAAAGTGCTCAACGCGGCCTTTGGCGTTTCTTTGACGCATCCGAACCATCCATTCGCCAATTCCATGAAACCACTGAATCGCAAAAATCTCGCAATTCTGAGCTCTATCATCTTCACTGCCAGCCAAAGTGTCCATGCCCAGACTTACTTTCAGGACACCTTCGACGTCACTGACGGCGCGATCAACTCCGGCGTCGGCTCCCCTCGCCAGTCTGGAACGCTGTTCGATTCAGGTGGCCCTCTCGAAGGTGGCGGTGCCTATTATTTCCACTCGGCAGCCGCCACTGGGCGCCAGCAGCCAGCCATTGCATCAAACAAATTCAATCTCGACGGAGTCACCGCCAACAACGGAGCCGGGGGAACCAGCAGCCCTGCGACCATCAATATCGACAACATGCTCCTGCGCGCCTCCAACTCAGGCGAAGGAACAACGACAAATGGTCTCGATTTCGGCCCTACGCTGGCAGGAACCCACTACACGGTCAGCTTTTCCGTGCTGGTCGCAAACACCCAGAATGTCGACAAGTTGGGCATCAAATGGGCCGATACTCCAACCGCGACAACAGGTGCGAACGGTGAGGTAATCTTCGCCACAGCTTCCAAAGAATCCTCCAACGGACCGGTCTACGCCGGTGTGGATGCAAACACCCGACGCACCGCTTATTTGGCAGGTGGCACCATTCCAGGCACCCCTACCACCGTACATAACTTCAATGTTGATGTTGATGAAACCGCCAATCCGGCAATCGTCACCGTGTATGAGGACTCCGATGGCACACCCAAGAAAATTTTCGAAGGAACCGCCACCTACAATGTGGCCCGTCCAGGTCGTTATCTGATTCTCTTTGGCGACGGAAACACCGGTGGCAACACCATCGGAACCATCGACAATCTGGTCGTCAAGGCATCCACCTTCACACCTCCCGCAGTCCCCAAGGTTTGGGTAGGAACCACGTCAGAGCTATGGGACATCGCAACTACCTCCAACTGGACCCAAAATGCCGTTTCCACCACATTCTCCAATGGGGACGCCGTTGTGTTCGACGCCACCGGAGCTCAAGGTGCAGATATCCAGGCTGCTGTCACTCCGGCATCGGTCAGCGTGAACTCCGCCAATCCACTCCGGTTTTACTCAACAGCAGGAACACCGGGCTCAATCGGAGGAGCAACTACGTTTTTGCAAAAACAAGGCAGCGGAAATCTCCGCAGTGAAATCACCAACACCTATGCCGCGG
>JALOTR010000559.1 GCA_025457805.1 Akkermansiaceae bacterium
GGCGCTTTTTGCCGCTGCAGTTTCGGTCGGCAATGCATTCACTTTGGACGCAGCCGGTTACCAAGGAAACACCCTCACCCAGACTCCGGTCGCGATCAATATTCCCGGTTATGGCGAGCTGGTTTTCGAAGCCCTTCCAGGTTCCGCATTGGTCGTGAACTCGGCTTACCAGAATGACAACGGATTCGGCGGTCCTTCGCTCAGCTTCGACCAGGACGAGGCGATCCGCGTGACATTCGTCGGCCTGGAGCCGCTGAATGTGGATTTTGACTTCGTCGGCCAATCCGCCGGTGAGTCGTTCGTCATCGAAAAAGATCTTTTCACCCCGCAAGCGTTTCTCGTGACCCTCAAGGGTGGCGGAGACGGAGCCGGCCTCTATGCCGTGAGCTGGAACGCGGTTCCCGAGCCCACCTCATCCTTGCTTGGCCTGATTGGTGGCGCGATGTTCGTGCTGCGCCGCCGCCGTTGATTTCCCGTCATCGGGATTTCGGGATGGTCCGGATTTTCAAACACCTGCCGTTTCTTCCAGATGCGGCGGGTTGTTTGCTGGGCGCATGTCGGGCCCCGGATTCGCATGCCTTGAAAGACTCGAAAATCTTTGCAGGTAATTGCGTTGCAAGCGCCCATTCGCGGCCGTAGGATCTTCTCAACTCAACCACCTAATTTTATGGGACCCATTGGAATGCCTGAAATGATCATGATTTTCGTCGTGATCCTGCTGCTCTTCGGAGCCAAGAAACTGCCGGAACTCGCCCGTGGCATCGGCAAAAGCATGGGGGAATTCAAAAAGGCCCGCGATGATTTCGAGCGCGAGATCACCCGCGCGGAAACCGACGTCCGCGTCAAGGACGCTCCCGGCAAGGAAGCTCAAGAGTCCGGCCGACCATGAAGAAAGCCGCAACCCTTCACTGGTTGCTTGAGCGTGCCCCGGTTCTCACCGGGGCCGTTTTATGTGCGGCCCTCTCGTTGAGTCTGGTTTCCTGCGGGGAAAAAGGCGGAACTCCGGATTGGGACACCCCGGCTAGCGAAACAACGGCCTCGTCCGAACCCGCCGTCAGCGGCACCCCTGCTCCACCGCAGGCAACGCAGGAGACCGCAGCACCGCCGAAGCCGGTCGCCGCGGAGCCCCCGACGTCCGCCACTGACCCGGCATCCGCACAGGCGGGACTGAAGTTCATGGCCTACAATGTGGAGAACTGGCTGACGATGGATCGCTTTGTGGACAACAAGCCGCTCAAGAATTCGCCCAAACCGGAATCGGAGAAAAAAGCAACGATTGATATCATCACCAAACATCAACCCGATGTGATCGGCCTGTGTGAGATCGGCGAGGCCACGGACCTTGCGGAAATCCAATCCTCCCTCAAAGCAGCAGGTCTGGATTTGCCCCACTCCCATTACACCGGCGGCTCGGATTCCGTGCGGCACCTGGGATTGCTCTCACGCTTCCCCATCGTTTCCACGGCAAAACCCGCCGAAGTGGAATTCCAGATGCAGGGACAAACTTATGCCATCAATCGCGGCATTCTCGATGCGAGCATCACAGCAAAGGGCAAGAGTTATCGTTTTCTCGGTGTGCACCTCAAGTCCAAGCGCGCCGTGGATGCCTTCGATCAGGAGGAAATGCGGGTGCATGAGGCACGTCTGCTGCGCCGTCATGTGGATAGCATCCTCAGCGCGGATCCGCAGGCCCGACTGGTGGTTTACGGGGATTTCAACGACACCCGGCCGACCAAGACCTTCAAGGCTGTGACCGGAAGTTATAACGATCCGGGATATCTAACAGCCATTCCGTTCAAGGACAAACAGGGCGATGCATGGACCCATCATTGGGCTCCGCATGATATCTATTCGCGCATCGACTTCGTGCTGGTCTCCCGCGCCCTTCGGCCGGAAGTGGATTTCCGCAGCTCCTATCTCGTGGACGATGCGGACTGGAACAAGGCCTCGGATCACCGGGCCATGATGGCGATTTTCAAGTGATTCTTAAAACTCTCAGATCGCATCCAGCACCTCGCTGAAGACGCTGAGCGTGTCATCGAGATCCGCTTCGGTGTGAGCGAGGGAAAGGAACCCGGTCTCATACGGCGAAGGTGCGAGATAGATGCCTTTTTCCAGGCAGCCCCAGAAGAATTTCCGGAAGAAATCGAGATCCTGCTTCATCACGTCGGACACGTTGATGATGTCCCGATCGGCGAAAAAGATGCAGAACATCGATCCCACGCGGTTGACGCGGTGCGGCACGCCTTTTTCATTGAGCAGAGAGCGGATGCCTTTTTCAAAATGCGCTCCGAGTTGGTCGAGACGTGGAAATCCGGAAGGCTTTGAAAGTTCGCGGAGTTGGGCCAATCCGGCTGCCATCGCGAGAGGATTCCCGGAAAGCGTGCCCGCTTGATAAACGGGACCGAGTGGAGCGAGCATGTCCATCACATCCGCCCGACCGCCAAAGGCTCCCACGGGCAGGCCACCGCCGATGACTTTGCCGAAACAACTGAGATCCGGTGTCAGGTTTTCCAAGCCCTGCACACCCGCCTTGCCCAAACGGAAGCCGGTCATGACTTCGTCAAAAATGAGCAGTGCGCCGTGTTTCCGGGTGATCGAGGACAAGAGTTCAAGATAACCAGGGCGCGGAAACACGAGGCCTGCATTGGCCGGGTAGGATTCCACGATGATGGCGGCGATTTCCTCTCCCCGTGCGGCGAAAAGCGCTTCGAGAGCCTCCGGATCGTTGTAGGGCAGCACCAGGGTTTTTTCCGCAAACGATTTGGGAACTCCGGCGGAATCCGGTTCGCCATGGGTCAGCGCGCCGGAACCTGCGGCAACCAGCAGGGAATCGCTGTGACCATGGTAACAGCCGTCGAACTTCACGATTAGATCGCGCCTCGTGAATCCGCGGGCAAGCCGGATGGCCGACATGGTGGCCTCGGTGCCGGAGTTGCACATGCGGACCTTCTCGACGGAGGGCACCCAGTCACAAATCGTGCGCGCCATTTCCACCTCGAAGGGATTCGGAATGCCGAAGGAAATGCCGCTCTTGGCCACTTCGTGGATCGTGTTGGTGATAACGACCGGGGCATGGCCGAGGATGTTCGGGCCCCAGGAGCCGATGTAGTCGATGTAGGTCTTGCCATCGA
>JALOTR010000560.1 GCA_025457805.1 Akkermansiaceae bacterium
GTCGTGCTGGGAAAAGGGTTGGTGAGGTTCTGCTGCATCGTCCAGGTGAACCGTCCCTCCACCGTGGTCAGGTCTGGCAGCGCGGTGAAATTCCAGACGGTGGGATCCGAGATGCCCGCGTAAAACTGGTTGGCGTTGTTGCGGAATGCGGTGGAGTCGATTCTCACATAATATCCAGCGCCAGCGACGAAGTTGTTGACGGGATTGATCGTCGCCTTGCTTCCGGCCAATGTCACGGCGGCGGAGGACACGTTGATGGTTTCAAACACCGTGCCATCGGCCCTGTGGATGGTGATGTTTCCCGTGCCCTTCTGGATGGTTTCGCTGAAGGTCGCCACGAGATTGGCATTCACGGCGACATAGTAGGCGTTGTCCTTGGGGGAGAAGGTGGCAGAAAGCGGCGGGGTGCTGCCGGTGGAAAAGGACCACGTGGAGGAGTTCGTGATTCCCGTGAACGCATGGCCGCCGGAGGTATCGACGACTGCGCCGGAAGTGATCCTGACGTAGTAGATGGAGTTGGCCGCGAGATTTGCCGATGGATCGATGATGAGGGTCGATCTCGCAAACGAGAGCAGCGGGGAAGTGGCCGCATTGAAGGACTCGATCGGCGAGCCTCCGCCGGACTGCCACAATTCGATGGTGCCACTGCCGGCCACCACCGCCTCGCTGAAGGTTGCCACCAGATCGGCGTCCGGCGGGACGGAGATCGCGCCGTTGGCGGGGCTGGTGGCCGTGATCACCGGGGCGGCGGAGGCCGGCACGAAGATCGCGGCGCAGGTCCCAGGTGTCGACGAGCTGGTGTCGCCGTAGGTGTAGGTCCGGGAGCCGGCGGCTTGGCCGGTGGCATAACCCGCCGCCGCATCCGCGGAGCCGATGTTGGTGGAGTTGTAAATCGCCGTGTGACCAGAGGGCAGCGTGATCGTGCCGGAGCCGTTGTCCGCATACCCGCTGACCACAAGACAACCCGACACCGGCACTGACAGTGTCACGCTGCTGGTGGCATTGGCCACGGCGGCTGTGGCGTCCCCGGGGGCGGCTCCGGAAACCGAAATCACGCCGACGCCGATCCCGTTGGTGATCCCTTCTTGCATGGTGACCGAGAGATTGGCCGCGCCGCCGGTGAACGGGTTGTCCAGATAGTAGATCCCCCTGTTGCGCCCGGTGCCGGTGATCACCGGCGTCAGCGCGACTCCCCCATAGGTGATCGACGCCACATTCTGACCCTCCGCACTGACATGGACGATCAGCTTGTTCGCGGCCCCGGCAGTGAACGAAAGCACGGCGGTCTTGGGATCATCGGCCACGGGTGACACCACGGAACCGGAATTGACCACGGTGATCTGTGCGACCACCGACCCGGTCATGGCGATGAGTCCAGAGATGACGGCCAGAAATTTCAGCCTGCGGTATGACTGGAACATGCAAGAGAGGGTTTGGATCGGAAGATGCGGGGAAACGCAATGTTGGGTTTAGGGGATCCAGCAGAACATCGCGCCGATCTGACACCAAGGAGAAATCGGTGTTTGGGAGCGGATGGGATGCCGGATGAATGAAGCGGATGTTGCAGGAGGCTCAGCCCTATTCTCCACATCACAGTCCTGGCGTTACAGAAAATATGGAAAAATGAAATGCCGCCGTCCCCTCTTTTGGAGAAATTCCAGCAAAAAGAAAGAATAGGATAGAACCCCCCCTTATTTCCCGCCATCAATGACCGCATCATGAGCCTGTTCGGGAAAATATTTGGATCCGGAAAACGGGAAGCCCCCACTCTGGAAAAACCCAAAAGTCATCTCGCTTTTGTGTTGCTGCCCTTCGACGAGTTTCCAGCGAACGATGCGATCATCGCCGCGTTTGGGAAGTATTCGCAGGGTCATCATGAAATCAGCATCGCATCCGATGAGGAAAACGACTCTGCGGGCAAGGAGACAAAAGACGTGGTGCTTTTGACCGTGGCGGGCATAGGCACGGCGTTTGTCGCGCTAATACCCCAGCCGATCCCCAATGGCGAGGCGGAAGCGGCATTTCCCTTGTCCATGTCGTCCTTTGCGCAAGGCAGCCAGTTGCCGGCACACAGGGCGCACGTGGTGGTCACGCTGATGCCATCGGAGGAAACCGATATCATCGAAGGCATGATGGCGTTTACGAGCCTGCTCGCTGCCGTTACGGATGCCGCGCAGGGCGTGGGTGTCTATTGGGGCAATGCTAGCGCCACGCACTCAAGTGAGTTTTTTCTGTCGATGGCATCGGAACATGAGATCAGCCCTCGCATCCTTCTCTGGAATGGCCTGTCACGCGCTGGGGAAGTTGGCGGGAAAATGAGTTTTCTCAGCTTGGGAATGAACCAAATCGCCCTGCCTGATATCTATCTGATATGTGATGCCACATCTGCGGGTGATGGTCTGGGACGCGTGTTTGATTTGCTGACCTATATTGCTTCCCGCCGAAAGGCCATACCTGCAGGCGAAACCATCGGCGCGACTGCCGAGGAAAAAATCCGCGTGCAATACGTGAAATCGCCCGCCGATCCGAAGCAGATCGTGTGGAAGGTGGAGATATAGCGAAGCGCAGGAGTTATCATCACAGAGCAAGCGGCCTTCCGTTATACGAACATTCCACATCCGCCCAGACTGCGCGAAGTAGTCGCAACCGAATCCAATTGAAATGCAAAATCACCCGGGCATCCAACTCCACGAAACTTTTCAATTTTCGCCTACTGCCTCCATTTCCATCAGATCTGCCGCATTGTTGCCGACAAACTCCTTTCCCATGAATACTACCCGCTCATCCGTTCGTTTCACAACGAGCCTAAGTCTTGTCCCCGCAGCTTCGAGCACGCCAACCCATGCAGCCACCGCCGCTGCCGGAGTCTGACAAAGGGACGTGACCCACAGACATGTTCTCATCTCATGAAATACCTTGCCCTTCTCTTGTTGTCGTTGGCCTCGCTGCTCAGTGCGCAAACGGCCAACCCCCAAAAACCCAACATTGTCATGATCATTGCCGATGATCTTGGCTTTTCCGATCTCGGTTGCTATGGCAGCGAGATCAAGACTCCGCAGCTTGATGCTCTCGCCAAGGGCGGCTTGCGATTTACGCAGTTTTACAATACCGCACGATGCTGGCCCACACGTG
>JALOTR010000561.1 GCA_025457805.1 Akkermansiaceae bacterium
CCTATGACGAGTTTCCGCATTCATCACACGTCCCTAGAGTCGCCCACCGAGCAGGTGCTCGAAGGTGGGCGAGGGCGATTTTTCGAGTCCAAGGCACGGAGATCCGCGAACCGGGAAAAAGAAGCTTCCATCCAAAAAACCTTTCTGCAAAGCCGTTGAGATGATTTGGTTTTCCCAAAAAATCAGAACACGTCATCGGTTAGGCGGGCTAACCTTGTGATTCCCCCTCCCGAGATGAATCGAGACCGCCCTTCGCGACCAAGGCTTCCCGATAATGTCCAACCATGCGATCAAACTTGTCCTCCCATCGGAAGTCGTTGAGCGCGCGGGCGCGGGCCGCAATCGCCATACGTTCACGCGCAACCGGATCCGCACAGAACTGGTGGATCCCATCGGCGAGGCCGCGGATGGTTTGCCCGATTTCCCCCGGTTGAACCCGGATGGCACAACCGTCGTTCGTGATATCTCCCACCCCTTGATGGGCCAGACAAAGAACCGGCAAACCCATGGCCATTGCTTCCAGATTCACACCCCCAGAGGTGTCGCGCACGCTGGTGAAGAGAAACACATCGGCCCCGGCCATACGCGAGAGAACTTCCTCATGACCGACCCCGACGACGAATACCACCTTGCCGTCGATCCCTAGTTCCGCCACCAGGGAGCGGAGTCTGGCAGCATCCGGTCCGGTGCCAAGAATTTCGAATTCCCATCCGCTGGTGCCTTCATCCCGAGCCAAAGCTAGGGCGCGTAGAGAGAGTTCCAATCCCTTCCGCCGCTCTAAGCGACCGGCGTAAAGAAACCGGACCTTGTCGCGCCGACATTTTTCCGAAGAGGGTTCGCCGGGTTCCGGACTTCCGGTATCGAGAAGGACCGGACCGGAACGGAATCCCCGACTCTCCAGCAGTCCGGCGGTTTCCGAATTCGCCGGAACAATCACCTTGGCTTGACCCAGCACCCGACGCAGCCAAGGCAGGAGGTGGAATGCGCGCATCAACCGGTCCCGCAGCCCTTGAACCACCGCTTGGGAACCGAACAAACGAAAGTAAAATTGGGGAACGAGCGGCGCACCGACCGGACCGATCACGGAAACAGCCCGCTCCAGTCGCCACAAGCCGGGACAGAGCAGGCTGCAGAAAGTCAGATGATGGACCACCGCCACCGAATCCGCCAGCCCCGCGAATCGTCGAGCGACGGCACGTTGCCAGAGCACGTAATAGCCGAAGGTGGGCAGCAGTCCAATCCCCTTCAGGCGCAAAGCAAGAGGCCCGAGATCGAAATACTCGAAACGAACACTCCGGAGCGGATGGCCGTTGGGAAGAGAATCGCGATATCGCTCAATGCTTTCGCGGTTCGACGCGCGGGTGAGCACCGTGAGTTCCACCCGCGGAGCGAGTCCATTGGCCCACCGCCAACCTACCCCAGGCTCCGAACCCTTGCCGGGTTCGCAAGCGTAGGCCGACAACAGGACAGTTGGCCGCCGGGATTCCGATTCATCCATCATCGCGGGCGAGGATGACATAGAGGGTGCCACCAAGGTGGGGGAATTTCTCGAAGAGTTTGCGCCCCAACTTGAAAGTAAGGGTGCCAGTATCGGACTCGGGCTGGTAACATGTTCCAGTCTCCTCGATGCGGAAACAATGCCGTCGCACCAAGTTCCCGAGATTCTGCTCGTTGAAGGTCATGACATGTTGTAAACCTTCGCGGAACCGGCCTCGGAAGTGGCGGAGAAATGGAGCCAAACCAAAGGCATGAGGGGTGGTCAGCATGACCCGCGTATCCGACCGGCAGAGGGCGCGCACCCCGTCCAGCATCCGCCCCGGATTTGACAGGTGTTCGATAAGATCGCCGACCACCACCCAATCAAATTCTGGGCGCAGATTGAGTTTGCCGAGTTCCTCGACATCACCGACGAGAATGTTATCACAGATTCCATTGCGTTTGTATTCTTCAACCGCATCGGCGCTGATATCGACTCCCGTCACCCGGGAGGCCGCGCTGAGCTTCATATGCAAGGTGCTCGGTGAGGCCGCCACCTTGTGTTCGGTGCTGTAGTCGTTGTTGCCGACACATCCCAAGTGGAGGATGCTTTTGCCCGCGCACCGGGACAGGATGAGTTCGTGTTTCGGGAGGTATTTCATGGAATAGATAGGCAGAATGAAGTTTGGGCAAGTTGCGGGCGGGCCTAATCCCTTCACTTCCCACTTAACGATGACACTTTAGTGAAGCGGCCTACAGGCTGGCGGAGGGGGTGGTGGAATGGAGGAGCCGCGCCTGTCGCGATGCAGGATTCGAAGGTCTATCCGCTTCGCAATCTCGACCGCAATCGTTTGGCCAGATGGTCCACCAACGACGCATCGTCAATCGGTCCTTGCAGGAAAACATCGCTCCGTTGCTTCAGCCACGAAGGAACCCGAGGGCACACCAAGAGCGAACTGCGGGCCACCTCGCGCAGCAGCCGAATCGACCAACTCGCGGACCGCCCACGGCGGAAGTAACGTGTGCCCATTTCCTCGGCCCATTGCTTTCGCTCCGCCTTCTCACCGTCATCCCCCCATTCGACAATCAGCCCACTGGGCCGAAGCAAACGACGACACCAACGAACCCAGCTGCGTGGACGAAACCACAGGCGACGTTGCCGTGCCGCAGCGGCGAATGCTCCTAAAGCCGGGCCCGCGTCCCGCCGGAGTTCTTCGGGGGTGACCTCCATCCGCCACTCCCCCGCTAACCATCGGCATGCACCAATCAACGCTTCGTCCGGGCACCATGCGAGGTCCTCACGCAGGCTTTCCGGAGCTTTGCCCTTCGCTGCTGCTTTGGAAAAGCGATACCGGAACTCGATTTCTGCTGGCAGGCGCCAACCGCCCCAATCCAGCAACTCGCGTGCCTCCAGAAGCTCTCTTTCCCCGATATACAAGACACCATCCCTTTGGTAATCCGAACAGACATCGAGCGCGACCACGCGACGCGGATCCTTGCCGCTCACGCAGATTCCATACAATGCCGTATCCTCATGCGGAAAGAGCTGGACCAAACGCCAACCCTTCTTCTCACAGTAGCCGCACATCAAATCCGGCAGACGCTCGAAAGTGCCAGCATCCACCGCCAAATCCACATCGCTCGCGGCATCATCAA
>JALOTR010000562.1 GCA_025457805.1 Akkermansiaceae bacterium
AGGGAGGGCGCGGATGGGGCGGGGCTCGGGGTCGGTGGGAGGTGTGGTTTCTTCGGAGGGCGGGAGGGCGTCCGGGTCGGGACGGGAATCCGGATCGTCGCTGTTTTCATCCTCGCGGCCGCTGTCGAGGGGTTCGACGGGGAGGGCTCTGAGGGGGCTGTCGTTGCCGGGTTTGCGGATGAAACCTTCGCCATCGGGATCGACGATTTCCGCTTCCTCGGCATCGGCGGGTTTCGCGGGTTCGGCGGATTCGTCCACGACGATGAGGGCTTTTTTGGGCGGGGCGATGGTGTCCTTGATGTCTTCCTTGATGCCTTCGAAGAATTTCCGGACCATGGGAGCAGCCATGCGTCCGCCGGAGACGGTTTCACCGGGTCGGCCTTCGTAGAGGACAGCGAAGGCGTAGCGGGGGTTTTCCTTGGGGAGGAATCCGGCGAACCAAGCGAGGCGCTGGTTTTTGGACTTGGGTCCCCATTGGGCGGTGCCGGTTTTGCCGCAAAGGGTGGTGTAGCTGAGGCCGGCGCTCTGGCCGGTGCCGCCGCCGCTGTTGACGACGTCGGACATGCCTTGCTGGACGACTTTGACGGCTTTCGCATCGAGCCCGAGCCATTTTTTGCGTTCCGGCGGCGGGTTCTGGATGACGCGGCCGCGGGTGTCCTGGACCTGACGGACGAGTTGGAGTTTGGGCAGGATGTTGCCATTGGCGATGCCGGCCATGGCCTGGGCGACCTGGAGGGGCGATGCAAGCAGCGTGCCCTGGCCGATGGAGAGGTTGGCGGTATCGCCATCGAGGATGCGGCGTTTTTCGTTTTTAAGCATCCATTCATCGTTCGGGACCAGGCCGGGCGTCTCGCCGATCAGCGGAAGGCCGCTGCGCTCGCCGAAGCCAAGGCTGCGGGAGAGATTGAGGAAAGAGGAAGGGCCAACATCGATGCCGACCTGATAGAACCAGGTGTTGCAGGAGCGGGCGATGGCGCGTTTGACGTTGATGGAGCCTTCAGGAGTGCGGCTCCAGTTGTTGAAAACCGTGCGTCCGATGGTGATGGAAGCAGGGCAGTAGATGGTGGAGTTTTCGTTGACGACACCATTGTTGAGGGCGGCGAGGGCGACGACGGGCTTGAAGGCGGAGGCGGGCGGATAGGCGGACTGGAAGGCGCGGCCGTAGAGCGGGGTTGCGGGATCCGCTTCGAGGGCTTTGAAGTCGGTCTCATTGATGCCCGGGATGAAGGCGTTGAGATCGAAGGAGGGCCGGGACGCCATGACTAGGACCTCGCCGGTGACGACATCGATGACGACGAAGGCACCGCGGCGGCAGCCGTTGCGGAGGGTTTTCTCGGCAAGGAGTTGCCAATCGAGATCGAGGGTAGTGACGACGGTGCCGCCGGGGCGCGGGCGCTTGACCTGTTCTTCGAGGAGTTTGTTGCCGCTCTCATCGAAGAGCAGTTTTTTCATCCCGGGCTCGCCGGTGAGCTGGGTGTTGAAGATTTTTTCCAATCCCGAGCGGCCTTCGGATTCCTCCCAGAGCGGTTCGTTGAAATTGATGGGACCGGTGGGCAATTTCCCGACGCTGCCCGAGTAGCCGATGATGTGGGCGGCGAGTTCGCCTTGGGGATAAAATCGGCGGTAGAGCGGGCTGAGGACGAGGCCGGAAGTGAGCTTGGATTCGAGGTCGCGGGCTTCTTTTTCGGAGATTTGTCCGGTGACGAGGAGCGGCAGCCAGCGGCGGTGGCGGTAGTGATCGTAGAGTTCGTCGTCGGTTTTCGGCGTGATGTTTTTGACGAGCGGGAGCAGGGCATCGAGGCGGGTGCGGGCCCAGTTGATCACGAAATCGCGGTCGGCATTTTCAAATTGCCGGTATTGGAGGGCGATCTGGTAGGCGACCTTGTTTTGGGCGAGCGGCTCCCCTTCCCTATCGACGATCAGGCCGCGGGGCGCGGGGATTTTCGAGGTGATGGTGCGGGCGTCCTTGCGGGTGCTGATGGCTCCGTCGGAGGCGCTTTTGGCGGCGGATGCCTGGTTCGGGATATTGGCATTCACCAGATCCGGCGCGGTGGGATTCTGCGCGTGCAACAAGGCTGCAGACAGGCTGAAAACCAGTGGAAACAGGTGTTTTGACGAGTAGCTCACCATGAAGTTGGTGGAAGGCTAGGTGGAAATTTCCAAGCGCGCAACGATCAATCCCAGCCCGGGTCTTCCCAGTCTTCGGGCGAGGTGCCGATGCTTTTGGCGATTTCCACGGGGAGGAACATGAATTCGTCCTGGCGGGATTGGGAGGGATCCATGCGGAAGCGGACGAGTTTGCGCTCGCTGCGGCCCTCGCGGATCACGCTGAGGTCCACGCTGAGGGTGAGGTCGCCGTCCTCGCGCGGTTTGACCACAAGCAGGCCGGGGATCGGGTAGAGGGCGCGGGATTTTTGCGGCTCGTCCTTGATGGGGCGGAAATCAGCGCGTTTTCCCAAATGTTTCGCGGGATACCATTCGTCGCGCTTGGTTTTTCCGGTGCGGGTGTGGATGCGGTGGACGACGACCGACTCGTGGGAGCCGGGCACGCCGATGGCTTCGAGCCGCCAGCGGAAGGGACCATCGAAGGTGGCGACGGCGGCTGAGACGACCATCGCGGTCATGGCATAGGTGCCGCCATCGGTGCCCTCGGGTTTCACCTGCATGCGGATTTCCGCGCCGTTGACCTTGGCGGCGGGCGAGGTGGCGGAGTAGGAATGTTTGCTGGCGACGAGGCCGACGCAGCTGGTCTGGGCGACAAGAATGCAGGCAAGCACGGGTCTTGCCGATGTCCGGAGCGCGTGCATGATGAGGGGAATGACCGATTGGAACTTCATGGCGCTGCTCATCCTGATCGCGGTTTTCGCGGTGTGGAAGCTGGAATTCATTGCCACCCTGCTGAATCTCAAAGCCTTTCCCACGAAGGTGCCGGAGGAACTGGCGGAGGTGATGAATGAGGAGAAACTCGACGAAGCGCGACGATATCTCGGGGCGAATGCGCGAGTGGGGATTTTGCAATCGTGTGTCTCGCTGGCGGCCTTGGTCGGATTCTGGACGGTGGGTGGATTCGGCTGGCTGGACGGAGTGGCACGCTCGCTGGCGACGGACCAGGTGTTGGTAGGCTTGATTTTC
>JALOTR010000563.1 GCA_025457805.1 Akkermansiaceae bacterium
TTTCCGAAATACGACGAAGAAGGCCTCCTCCGGGCCCATCGGGTAAGGAATGACAGTCCGATTTCCATCAAACCGATAGTCGGTTAGCTCGCGGCGATTTCCTGTGACGGGATCCCAGAGTTCGGGCACAAAACCCGTGATGCGGAACTGCAGACTCAAGTCCTCCGGGCGGTTGCGGCGATTTGCGATGAAGTAAACCCTCGCATCATCGGTGCGGCGCTGGATGAAATCGATGAGTGTTTCCTTATCGCCACCCTTCCATGAAAAATCCTCGGGCAGTCCATCCTCCTGCATGACCTCGCGAGTGGTCTTGCCCCAGATCACTCGGCCCTTGCCGACGCTTCGCATGCCTTGTTTGGCCTGATTGCCTTCGCCCCAGAGCGTGTCACAAAGGGTTTGAAACTCCGCATCGCCCACCGCACCGCCGCTGAGCGAATACTGGCGCGAAGGACGGGGACCGACGAGTGTGAGGCCCTTTTCGACCATTCCGGCGAGGTGTTTCAGCACTGGCAGGCTCACGGCGTTGTAGGGCACGAGTGAGATCATCTTGTAAGACGTCCCTTCCGGCAAAACGGCGTTGCCCTTCGCATCCACCGTGACGCGCTCAAGGAGGGCCTGCTTGTCGATGATATCATAATCATATCCCGGCATGCATTTCGCGGGGTCGTCGCTTTTGAGCCGGACGAAGGCAGGAATGTTTTCGCCGTAGAAATGAAGGACATCCGAGGTTCCCAGCCCCTGCTGAAGCATGAAGTGGCAGCGGTTCATGTATTCCACAAAGGCCTTTCCCTGCTTCCACCAGGTGATGTTGGGATTGAAATGCTCGCCTGCAAAATACGCGGCACCGGGCATGCCATGGACTTTTGCTGACGATGGAAAGGTATGCCACATCGTCAGGTTGTGGCCCTCGCAGGCGGCTTGATCGAAGGTCGGTTTGAGCGATCGCGGATCATGCTGCCAATGGCGGCCGATGTTGGTGAAGGCCTCGGCCAGCGACAGGCGGCGGCCATACGTATGCGCTGCCGAGGTGGTTTGTTTGACGAAGAAGCGTTGCTCATCCCGCACCCGGTGACGGGGCGAGGTGGACCAGCACTCACCCATCGGCACATCGCTGATGCCAAGATTGCGGAGTGCATCCATCGGTCCTGCATGGGGACCTCCCGACTCGGGATGGATGGCCAATCCCATGGCATGGGCGCGCTTGGAAAAACCCTTGTATTTGTTCTCCGCCATCAAGTCCCCAAGCGTGCGGCGGAAGTCATTGAGGAAACGCGTGGAATCACTCCGGCTGCCGATGACATGCCCGGCGAGAACAGGCAACCATGGCTTGATCTCATAATTCCTCAAACGCTGGAATTCTTCCGGCATCCGGCGCGTCCAGTTCACAGGGCCGAGTTCCCATGAATCCGTATGAAGATACCGCAGTGACTTGCCCAGATAGGGTTGGATTTCGGCGAATATCGGTTCAAGAGCCTTCTTCCAATAAGCATCGAGCGACTGCTCATCCAGATAGTCAATGGCATGACCACCGGCACCTTCACTGTGCGTGGACACATGGGCGCCGCTGATGGTAAATCCGAAGCGCAGGATTTCCCAACGCCCCGCTGGCGCGGTCCACCGCAGTTTTCCGGAGGCATCCATCATTTCTGTTAGATCAACGACTTGTGAGACTTCACACACCGCATCTCCCGCAGACTCCGGGCCCACCTCCAACAGATGCCACGTCTCCGCCGCAGTGAATGCGCCGGGATATTTGAAATACGCCTTCTGATCCAGGTTGCGGATAGCGCCGCCACCCGAATTCCCTCCGGCGAGCGGAGTGGTGCCATCCCAGAGCGAGATTTCCGCAATCTGGACATTGCGCGGAATGCTGGAAACCGGGTCCCACGCGTCTTCGCAAAGGATGCGAATGCTGCGGAATGAAGTCTTCGGAAAGCGAATGGTGGAGGGCTCTTTTCGATCCATCGCAAACTTCATCAGATCACGGAATCCGCCGCCCTCTTCGATCTGGATGATGCCCGATTTCGGACCGAATCCCGCCCGCGGGGTGATCACCAGGCGATCCGCACTCACAGGCGTGTCGAAGTTCAGCCCGATCCATTGAGGTTGGGAAGGCTTGGGTCCCTTGTCGGCGGTTTTGCTGTCACTCACCCAGAAGGTATCAGGATCGTCATCGGCGGCTTTGAGAGGGGCCATGTTTTGCTGGCTGGAACTGGCGTTCACGGTGAAAGCCGCGCGGCTTTCTCTGGCAAGGGGCACTGCCAGGACGGCGACATCCTGATAGATATCCGCGACTTTCGGTGGCTCCGGCAAGGTGGTTTCAATAGCGCTGCCACCTTCCACTTGAGTCCGGGAAAAAGTGACCTTTTTGCTCGATTCCGCAGCGGTCACGGTGGGACCACCGAGGTTCCAACCGCTTTGGATGTTGAAGCCGAGTTCGAGACCGAGACGATCCGCCTCTGCCACCGCGTGCCGGAACAACTCGCGCCACTCGGGTGACCCGAACAGCGGTCCGCGAGGCAAGCGGCGATTGCCTTCCTGGTTGTCGCCGCCGGCATCGATCACATTCGCACCGCCAAGGCCGTTTGCCTTCATGGCTTCGAGATCACGGGTGATGGTTTCCTTGTCGGTATTTCCATTGAGCCACCACCACCAGACGCGGGTCCGGGCCAGCAGGGGTGGCTGTGCCCAGCCTTCTTCCAGCGGCATCACGGGTTTGAGGCTGGCCCGGTATTCATCCCGAATGGCCGCGACGGGCTCGGCGGGCAGATGGGTTGAAAAAACGAGTGGGAGCAGGGCAAAGGCAAGGCGATGGGTCATGGCAGCAACTTGGATTTGGTGGGTTCAACTAACTCACCTTACCCGGATTTCTTCCGGAAAAATGCACGCTAGCGTGATTTTTCCCGTCTCTCCATGGATGTCAGGAAGTAAGACTCATCATCAGGAGTGAGAAGTCCGCAGATGAACTTCGATCTGATCTTGGCGGGCACGCTGCATTGCCCTTAATCTCCGCCCATAACCTCATGGACGGTTCCACAGGCACACATCACATTCACGAACTCCGCGGCAGGGAGTTGAAACCTTGGCTGGATGCCTTGGGAGCCCTCCGGATCGGCGTGTTCCGCG
>JALOTR010000564.1 GCA_025457805.1 Akkermansiaceae bacterium
GCCAGAAAAAGATAAATCCGCCGATCACTGCGAACGCGCCCAACGCCAGGATCGCCGACCACAGCACCATCGCATTGCGCTTCACCAAGTGCTGGCCGGCATATTCCGGCCGACCATCCCGCCGCACCCGCCTGCGGATGCCCGGGGCTTCTTCGTCGCGCATCCGACCTACCCGCCCCAGCGACGGACCATCGCCGGCCGAGCGGGAACTCCGGGATTGAATGTCCCGCTGGATTTTTCTGGGTTTCATGAAATGGAAGGAATCGCAACTCCTCGGTTCAAGTCACCGGGGAGTCATCGTAATGCGCATGCGGTCGTAACGATCATCAGGTCGGAAAAGCCATCCGGGCTGGCGGTCCAGGAGTTCGTAGCCCGTGAGCATGAACACCGGGAGAAATTGGTTGCTGTTCGGGTCGTAGGCTTCCTTGCCAGTGAAGGAACCCCGCAGCCGGTATTCGTAGTTGTTGTCAAAGGCATAGCGCTGCCCCGGCGGTCCGTTTTCCGACAGGCGATCCGGCGTGTGCTTGCGGTCCTCCTGCATCATCACCAGTTTGGCGCGGCTCCACGGTTGGCGCGGCTGCCTCACGTAACCCCAGAAACGGGTCTTCTCCACGTAATACCGGCGGCCATAGAAAAAGTCCCCGGTGGGCTCGGAGGCGATTTTCGCATTTCGCTCCTCCACCGTCGGCCCTCCAAGGTTGCCCGAGCCCATCGTGCTTCCGCAGTGGGACAGGGTGAAACACATCGATACCAGAACCAACAGCTTTCCTACGGAATGAAACATGCCGGGGTGAAACTAGAGAAGCCCTCCCCGGCAATGCAAGCCCGGAGAAACCACCCGAACAGGTCACTTGAATCCTTCGTCAAACGGAGTATCACCCATCACCCAGTCCTGGGCCAGCACCCGGCTGATTTCAAACTGGCGGCTCGTCGCGCCCTCCACCCGGCGGATCTCGAGCACGGCGCGGTTGAGATTGACGCTGGTTTGCACATCCGTGCCATCGTCCATGATGCGCGCCATGGCCAGTGACTGCGGCGAACCCTTGCGGGCATAACCGATCAGAATTTCCTCATGATCCGGCGAGGCGAGGCCGTAACAATCCCAGTCCGCATCACTCGCAAAGGTCCCATTGTAATAGGAATCCCGGGCCGTGATCACCCGCACCAGCGCCTTGGGAGTCTCCTCCTTCATCACCTGATCCCAGGAAGGCTCCACCACGCGGGCAAACGCATCGAAGTCCACGCGCCAGCGGCCCCTTTCATCCGGAGTCAGAAGCGCCAGACGGTTGCGCACCCGGTCATCCTTGCGGGTGCGGATCACCACTCCTTCCAACAGCATTCCATTTGCATCCATGCTGCTCAACCACTCGTAGCCATCCACCTTGCCATCCAGATCCTCCATCGCGTTGAGAAACCCGATCACCTGCGCGGCGCCGCCTTTGCCAACACGGAAAAATTCATCCACCTCGGATGCCTTTTGGATCCGCATCGCCTTTTTGACGATCGCCAGCGACTCATCCTCCGGCGGAGAAACGAACTCGGATTCCACCCGCTTCTGCACCCCCGGCGGCAGCAGGCTGCCATCCGCGGAAATGGCCTCGCCGCCGCTGTTCGGCTTCACCCACAACATCACGCAGAGCGCCACCGTGCCGAGGGCGATCAACATGAATACCACCGACCAGGTGATCATCACCTTGCGCCGGTTGTTCCGGTGCCGCGCTCCCCGACCGCTTTCCCCGCGCTTCTTGCGGCGTCGGGTGCCCTTCGACAATCCCGTGCCCGGCACCCGCCCCACCCGCCCGATACTGGGGGCATCTCCTTCCGCACGATCCACCCGCTGGGCGCGCACGGACCGTTGAATGTCGCGATGCTTCATTTCCGCCAGCAATCTAATCCAGACAGAACGCGGATCGCAAGCTTGGTAAATTGAACCTTGGAATAACCTTCCGTGGGGCATTTCGCGGCTTGGCAGAAATCCGCATCCAGTCCCATCATCGAGGCATGCCACGCATTGTCATCACCCTCGGAGACCCGGCGGGAATCGGCCCGGAAGTCGTGGACCTTGCCCTCGCCTCCGGCCGGCTTCCGGAAGGTTTTGAATTCGCCGTCCTTGGCGATCGCCACGCCGGAACCCCGGGAAAACCGGATGCAAGGTCCGCCGCCGCCGCGCTGGCCGCCCTCGATGCCGCCGTGGCAGAACTCCAATCCGGACGCGCCCACGCCGTGGTGACCGGACCGGTTTCCAAAGAAGGCCTCCAGGACCTTGGCTTCCCCTACCCCGGCCAGACGGAATACTTCGCCCATGCCTTCGGCGTGGAAAACTTCGGCATGTTGCTCACCGGCAGCCAGCTCACCGTCGCACTCGCCACCATCCACGAGCCACTTTCCAAGGTCCCCGGCCTGCTCAGCATCGAGGGAATCCAACGCACCGGATTGCTCACCGCCGCCTTTCTCAAGCGCCGCGGCATCAGCCACCCGCGCATCGCCGTCGCCGGGCTCAATCCGCATTCCGGCGAGAACGGAGCTTTCGGCTATGAGGAAATGCGCATCATCTCCCCCGCCATCCGCCTCCTCAACGAAAGTGGCCAGGCGGTGTTCTCCGGTCCCGGCGTGCCGGATGCCATCTTCCGCGATGCCGCCCGCGGCGGATTCGATGCCGTCGTCGCGATGTATCACGACCAAGGGCTCATCCCGCTGAAACTGCTTGATTTCGACAACGCCGTGAACGTCACCCTCGGCCTGCCCAAACCCCGCACCAGCCCCGATCACGGCACCGCCTTTTCCATCGCCGGCAAAGGTCTCGCCGATCCTTCCTCGATGATTTCCGCCATCCGACTCGCCTGCGAACTCGCCTGAAGCTCACTGTCAGCTTCGCTCACTTCATTGGCCACACATGGGCATCGGCGGACGGCCCATTCTTCGCCAAGGCTACGATGGGTGAAATTCCGCCGCTCCTTGGGGAGCTTGCTGCGAGGAAACAAGGAGGGGCGATATCGGATCGCCCTCGTCCATGGAGAGCCAATGAAAAGCACTCCGCTCACCTCATTGGCCGCACATGGACGTCGGCGGACAGATTCCGCCGCTCCTTGGGCGTTTGCGTTGGGGAACAAGGAGGGGCGATATCG
>JALOTR010000565.1 GCA_025457805.1 Akkermansiaceae bacterium
CGGCGTTGGGCCACCGCCAATTCTTGCTGCAAACGAGTCTGTTCGCGGATCGCTTGCCGGCCGCCGGGCGATTCGATCAGCCGGTTCAACTGCTGCTGATAGACGATCTGCCGTTGCAGATTCAGCAGCGTCGATTGCTGCGCTTCCATCGCCTGAGCAGTCGCAGCATTGCGCCCGACAGGCGATTGCAGCACCTTGGCCTGCGTCTCCATCTCCCGGACACGCTGGAGCGATGTCGTTTGCTGAAGTCGCTGTTGCACCACCTCGCGTTGGGTGGTGGCTTTTTGCCCTTGCGGCGTGTCCATCGCTCGCAGCATCTGTTTTTGTCGCAGGAGTTGTTTTTGCAGCTCCACAATCTCCATGTGCTCGGTTATAGCATTCCGGTTTCCGCAACGATGCCTCTCGCGGAACTCAAGGCTCATTTGTTCAGCCTTCCCGATCAGCCGGAGCTGATTCCCTATCGCACCAGTTATTACAAAAAGAACTGGGGCTTCTGTGTGCCTCATCGTTTGGTCGAGTCGCTGCAGGATGGCGACTACGAGGTTTTCATCGATGCGGATCACAATGCGGATGGGCATCTCACTTATGCCGAGCATTTCATTCAGGGCGCAACCGATAACCTCGCGGGAATCGCTGTGGGCACCGCGCTTGCCAAACATCTCGCAGCATCGCCGCAGCGTTTGTCATATCGTTTCGTGTTCCTGCCTGGGACCATTGGTTCCATCACCTGGCTCGCCACGCATCAGGAAACATTTTCCAAGATCAAACATGGCCTCGTGCTCACCTGCGCGGGAGATCCTGGCAAGGTGACCTACAAGGAAACCCGCGATGGCCATGCGCTCATCGACCGTGCGGTAAAACATGTGTTGAAAACCAGCGGCAACGATCATCACATCGAGCCCTTCCATCCCTATGGTTATGACGAGCGGCAGTATGGATCGCCCGGCATCAATCTCTCGGTTGGTTCCCTCATGCGCTCGCCTCACGGAACCTTTCCGGAATATCATACCAGCGCGGACAATCTCGATTTCATCACCCCCGAGGCGATGGAGGACACGCTCGCCAAAGCGGTGGAAGCTATTGAGGTGCTGGAAGGCAATGCCACCTATGTGAACCTCAAGCCGATGTGCGAACCACGCCTCGGCAAGTATGGTCTCTACGGCGGCGGCGGCGGCCAGCGTGTGGGAGAGTTCAGTGAACTGGCATTGCTCTGGGTGCTCAATCAATCGGACGGAACCAAGGACCTGCTTGCCATAGCCGAACGGGCGGGGATGTCTTTCCGCAAAATTCTAACAGCCGCGACTTCGCTGGAAGCCGCCGGACTGCTGCGCAAGGAACCCGCATGAATCACTCAACTCACATCTCCCAGATGCGTCCAGCGATCCGATTGTTCGGACTCGAGCAGGGCGCTCATGGCGAGTTGAGCGGCCAGACCGTCATCGAAGGAAGCATCAAGCGTGGGATCGATGGATCCACGCAGGCAGGCATCCACAAAACTCCGCATCATGATGCCAAGCGCGTGGGGCGTACCGTCCGCAGCCTCGGGCGGAAGTTCAAGATCCATCCACTCCGGCATGCCCGGGCTGGAGGCTTTGAGGAAATCCACTCCACCACGGCTGAGTGCGGCCTTGAGCGCGCCTTGATCGCCGACGATTTCAAGATATCCGAGTTGGGCAAAGGGCGGCGTGACGCGGCTGATGAAAAATTGTCCGCGCAATCCATCGGCATGGCGGATCCACGCGTTGACCATGTCATCCGTTTCCACGGCGGAAAGCACGCCCGTCACCTTGTCCGGAGCCTCGCGCGGCACCACATGGGTGTAACCGATCACCTTGTCGATGGGGCCGAGCACATGATGGCCGATGTCGAACAAGTGGGATCCCAGATCAAACAACATTCCCGCACCGGCGAATTCCTTTTTCTCGCGCCAACTGGAAGTCCAACCGGCGGCAAGTCCATCCCAGCGATCGTATTGAATGCGGGAGAAAAAGGGTTTTCCGATATCTCCGGCGGCGATGCGGCGGCGCAATTCGCGAATGCCGTAGTTATATCGGAAGGTGAAAGCGACTTGATGGACCTTGCCACTGGTTCTTGCAATCTCAGCCATCTCCCGCGCCTCGGCTGCCGTCATGGCCAGGGGCTTCTCGCAGAAAACATGCTTGCCATGTTTGAGTGCGGCGATGGCTTGCGCGGCGTGCACCACATTGGCGCTGGCAATGGTCACCGCATCGATCTCCGGGTCCGCGCAGAGCGATTCGAAATCATCGGTCGCATGCCGAATGCCGAACTTGTCCGCCAAGGCGCGCGCTACCTCAAGCCGTCTGCCATACACCGCCACCACCTCGGCAGCGGGATGGGTTTGCAGGCCGGGAATGTGGCAGACCTCGGCGAAGGCGCCGGTGCCGATGATGGCCACACGGATCTTTTTGTTAGAAGTGCTCATGGTGCGGAGTGGAGGAGAGGGAACATGGAAACTCGCATTTCCACCCGAGTTGTAAGGACCCGCACTGCGCATGGAAGAAGAAAATGGTCTGGGCAAAAAGGAAAGGAGCGGAGCGCATGATTTTTCACGAAACCAAACTGGCCGGAGCCTTCATCGTCGAGCTGGATCGCCGGATCGACGAGCGCGGATTTTTCGCCCGTTCCTTTTGTGCGGAAGAGTTCCGCCAACACGGCATCCAGTTCCAGCCAGCACAGGCCAACATCTCGCACAGCAATCGCAAGGGCACCCTTCGCGGCATGCACTATCAAGGACCGCCTGTCAGCGAGACGAAATTCATCCGCTGCATCCGCGGTGCGGTGTGGGATGTCATCATCGACATGCGCCCGGATTCTCCCACTTACCTCCAACACATCGGTGTGGAACTCTCCGCCGACAATGGCCTCGCAATCTTCGTGCCTGATCTATTCGCCCATGGCAACCAAGCCCTCACCGATGATGCGGAACTGCTCTACCTGGTGGGCGGTCCCTACACACCCGGCTTCGAGCGCGGCGTCCGCTACGACGAGCCGCTCGTCCAAATCGAGTGGCCATTGCCTGTCACGGTCATCGATCAAAAGGACCGGGCCTGGCCGCCCATTTCACCCACATCCCCCCCAATCTGATATGGCTGATACTCCATCCTCCAAAGGCGGACTCGCCGGATTCGTCACCCGTCTGTTTGTGAAACCTTTCAAGCGGAAATCACCACCCGCGAAGAAGGTGGCGATCGTCATTCCGATGTCCTCGCGCCAGGACCTCAGCGAGGAAGAGGAAATTTCGATGCGCCAACTGGTGCATTATCTCGGAGCCTATGACAAATTCCTGTTGGCGCCGGAAGGCATGAAGTTCGACTTCGAGGGATTCGAAACCCGCTGGTATCCGCACCGTTTTTTCGGTTCCGGCGCGGCCCACGGCAAGTTGCTCGGCACCCGTGAGTTCTATCGGGGCTTCCTCGATTATGATTATATCTTTTTCTATCATCTCGATAGTTTGGCTTTCTCGGATCAACTGCTTGAATGGTGCGATAAGGGCATCGATTACATCGGCCCGCCATGGATCAAATGCGATGACAGCCCCTGGGTGGACCGCCCGCGGGTGGGCAATGGTGG
>JALOTR010000566.1 GCA_025457805.1 Akkermansiaceae bacterium
GATCGGACAAATTTCCACACCGCCGATTCCAGCTTTCGCAAAGGCTTCCAACTCGCGGGTGAGGTTTTTTTCATCCACCGCGGATCCGAGCCACCACCAGCGCGTCCATGGTTTGTGGGTGGCTGAAACGGATGGCCATGCATCGGCTGCGGCGGGGGCGGCATCCAGGGAAAGCGCGCATGCCGCAAAAAGGCAGGCACCATGGAAAAGGGCAGGGGATGTGTGGCGGGTGAACATGTTGGCTGGCCCAAGATACGGAGATCTTTCCGGATTTTCATAGCTCCGAATGGGGTATGTGGCATTCGCCGATGGGGCATTGACGGGGCTGGTGGCAGTTCCCAAACTGCCGCCTGGAACCCATGATTGCGCGAACTTTCAAATTCCTTCTTCCCGTTCTGATCGCATTTCCCACCGTTACCCATGCGGCGGAAAGTGCTCCCGCCGTGAATGGCGCGGCACCCATTGAGTGGTCGCGGCGCTTGGCGGAGTCCGAGAAGATTCGCCGCGACAAGACGCACTTCCATGGTTCTCCCAAGGCCAAATGGGAATACACGAGCGGATTGTTCGCGTGGTCGTTGCTGGAGCTTTCGAACGAGTTGAAGGATGATGCCATGCGCGACTATGCGGTCGGCATGGTTACCTCGTTCATCGGCGAGGATGGCACGATTTCCACTTACAAGAAATCCGACTTCAACATCGACATGATCCTGCCCGGTCGGGTGGTGATAGCCGCACACACGGCGAAGCCGGAGGCACGGCTGAAGAGGGCTGCTGAAGCGCTGCGCGAGCAACTCAAGGATCAACCACGCACCAGCGACGGCGGTTTCTGGCACAAGCAGCGCTACCCGTGGCAGATGTGGCTGGACGGGCTTTACATGGGATCGCCCTTTCTTGCGAGTTATGGCAAAACCTTTGGCGAGCCTGCTGCATTTGATGAGGTGGTGAAACAAATCCGCCTGATGGATCAACACGCGTATGATCCCAAGTCGGGATTGTATTTCCATGCATGGGACGAAAAGCGCGCTCAGTCGTGGGCAAATCCGCAGACCGGGCTTTCGCCGTGTTTCTGGGGGCGTTCGATCGGTTGGTATGCGATGGCGATTGTTGATAGCTTGGAAAATCTCCCACCGGATCATCCTGGCGTTCCGGAAGTGAAAAAGATCCTCACCCGCCTGCTCGATGGGGCGATCCGCCATCAGGATGCCGAAACCGGCTTGTGGTGGCAGGTGGTGGATCAACCCAAGCGTGAAGGCAACTATCTGGAAGCATCCGCCTCCGCCATGTTTGTTTACACCATGGCCAAGGCCATCAACGGCGGGCATGTCGAGCGCGCGAAGTATTTCCCGGCCGCAAGCAAGGGATATGAGGGATTGGTGAAAATGCGCACCCGCACCGATGAAGCGGGCCGCCTGAATCTCACCCATGTCTGCGAAGTTGCAGGCTTGGGATTCACTTCTTCGAAAGGACGGCCGCGCGATGGCAGTTTTGAGTATTATATCAGCGAGCCGATCGTGGAGAATGACTTCAAGGGAGTGGGTCCCTTCATTCTTACCGGGCTTGAAATGCAGCGCCTGCTTTCCACAAAATCCAGATAACACCCAACCATGAAACGAAACGCATTCACCATGAAGCTGCTGCCCGGCAACGAGGCGGAGTATGAAAAGCGGCACGATGAAATCTGGCCCGAGCTTTCGCAGGCTCTCACGGAAGCGGGAGTCTCGGATTATACGATCTTCCTGGATGAGGAATCCCTCACTTTGTTTGCAGTGCAGAAACTTGCCGACAAGCATACGGCAGACGCCTTGCCCGATCTTCCCATTGTCCGCAAGTGGTGGGCATCCATGGCTCCGTTGATGGAGACAAATCCGGATCATTCACCGGTCTGCAAGCCCTTGCGCGAGGTTTTCCACCACGATTGATGCCAGTATGAAATTGATCGCCCTGTTGTTTTGCCTGTTCATCACCGCTGTTGCGAGTGCGGCGGAGAAGATGAATGTCTTGCTCATCATCTCCGATGACATGCGGACCGAACTGGGTTGTTATGCAAGCTCACTCGCGAAGACACCGAACCTCGACAAGCTTGCACAGAGCGGAGTGAAATTCGAGCGCGCCTACTGTCAGTTTCCCCTCTGCAATCCATCCCGTGCCTCGATGTTGACCGGACTCCGGCCGGGAACCACCGGCGTGCTGGGAAACCGCGTTTGGTTCGGAGAGAAAAAGCCGGAAATCGTCAGCTTGCCGAAGTATTTCAAAAACCATGGTTACACCACCGTCGGCGCGGGAAAGATATTTCATGGCGGCATTGATGATACCGACGCATGGACCATCGGCGGAAAAGAACGTTTCCTTGCAGGCATGCCGAAGAATGCGACCGGGCGTTCCGTGAAAAAGGATGCGCCCAAGGATGGCGCAGCACCCCTCACCAAGGATCAACGATCGGACCGGAGGATTGTCTTGAAGGGCAACGGCGAGCAGCACGCGGACTATCGCACTGCGGACCGGGTGATCGAACAACTGCGTGCGCTCAAGGATCAGCCGTTTTTCATCGGCTGTGGATTCCTCAAGCCCCACACACCGCTTGAGGCACCACAGCGTTTCTATGACTTATGGGATGCGGAGAAAATCCCGCTGCCCATCGATTTCGCGCCGCGACCCACGGTGCCGGAGGGGTTTCCGAAAGGCTCGATCCGCGCCCGCAATGCGGACCTTTTCATCAATCGTGATGCCTCGCCGGAAGAGGCGCGGGAAACCATTCGCGCTTACCTCGCCTCCGCATCGTTCATGGATTGGAACGTGGGGCGGGTGATGGATGAACTGGAGCGGCTTGGTTTGCGGAAGAATACGATCGTTGTGTTTTGGAGCGATCATGGTTTCCAACTTGGAGAAAAAGGCAAATGGTCCAAGGCGGGCTCGCTCTGGGAGCAAGGTGCGCGCACGCCATTCATCATCTGCGATCCACGGGAGGACACAGCAGGCAGGACTTGTCCACGAGTGGTCGAAATGATCGATCTGTTTCCCACTCTCACCGAATTGTGCGGGCTGGAAACTCCATCCACTCTCGAAGGAAAGAGCCTCGCCGCCTTGTTGAAAAATCCCGAAGCTCCATGGGATCGGCCGG
>JALOTR010000567.1 GCA_025457805.1 Akkermansiaceae bacterium
CGCCGGGGAAGAAGATGGGGTTCTGGTGCTTGATGATGATCCATCGATCCTCAACGGGATCCGCAGATTGTTGAATGCCCATGGGTTATGCGTAAGGCTTCATTCCGCGGCGGAGGATTTTTTCAATGCGGGACTGCCGCCCGTGCCTTGCTGCCTGTTGTTGGACAACAAGCTCGGGGGCGGCATGAGCGGCTTGCAGGTTCACGCGGAGGTGATCCGGAGAGGATGGTTCATTCCCACCGTGTTTCTCACGGCGCATTGGAATGTGCAATCGGTGGTGAACGCCATGCGGGCGGGAGCGGATGGTTTTCTGACCAAGCCTTTCGATCCGACGGAACTCATCGAGGTGGTAAACGGTGCCTTGGAGCGATCGAGGGCGCGTCACCAATCGCAAAGCATCACATCGGATGCCAAGGCCAAGGCCGCGACCTTGACCGAACGCGAGCGTGAGGTGGTGCAACTGGTCGTGGCGGGCATGCTCAACAAAGAGATCGCCGCCAAGCTGGGTCTGGCGCTGGTGACCGTGAAGGTCCACCGGGGCCGGGCGATGCGCAAATTGGGAGCGGGAAATCCTGCCGAACTGGCACGCATTGCCACTCAGGCAGGAATCGTCGATTGAACCCAAGCACCTCCGATGAACGAATGGCTCCTGATGGTGGTGACGGTGGTGGTGATTTTGATTTCCTGGATGTTTCGCAGGAAATGATCGCAAGGGATTGTGCTCAATCCATCACGGCGACCGGCTGGACATCGGGCACGGATGGGCCGGTGGCTTGGGCGAAGCGGATCTTGGAGCGGAGCATCAGGGTGCCGAGGCAGAAGTCTGCAAGTGGCAGGACCACGTTGAAGTTCTTGTGCATGTAGCGATGGTGGAGCAAGTGGTGGCCGTTGAGGCGGCGGAACAACCAGGGTTTTTCCACGCGGCGGTCCTTGGGAAGGTGCATGCACCAATGGATGTATTCGTAGGTGCCGTAGTAACCCGCGAACGCGAGGAAACCACCGAGGGCGAAGGCCCATTGGCCGAGCAGCCAGGAGAGAAGGGCGAAAGGAAGCACGCCGATGGCGATGAGAACGGGGCCATTCCACCAGGCCATGGGGATGGTTTCCTTGTCTTTCTCATCGACGAGGTGGTAGGTGTGATCCGCCTTGAAGGTCTTGTGATGGACCACGGCGTGGGCTTGGAAGGCGTAGCGGAAGTTCCACACGGGGCGGTGCATCACGTATTTGTGAAGCACCCATTCGAAAAAGGAGGCGAAGACAACACCGATGCCGAGACCGGCCACACACCACAGGAAAAAGGGGATCATTTTATGGGGACTTGGGAAAAACCAGGAAAGCGCGGCGATGACTAGTCCCGGCATCCGCCGAATACAAGCGATATCGGGATTATCGGGAAAACAGGGGATTTGCCGTCTAACGGGGCGTCCGGGGGGCCGGGGAACCGGCGGACCCGCGAATGTGCCTTGGCATCCTCCGGGGATGCCGCTAGGAAGAAGCCCATGAATCGCCGTCATTTCATCCGCACCACCGCCGCAGGAACCCTCGCCCTCAGCCAAACCGGCACCTTGCTCGCCCTCGAAGCGGACAATGCCTACCGCAAGAACATCGGCATCCAGCTTTACACTCTGCGAAACCAACTCGCGAAGGACGCGGCCGGCACCCTCAAGAAGGTGGCGGAGGCGGGTTACAAACAAGTGGAGCTTTATGGTTTCCCGAAGGCGGATGCGATGATCGCCGGTGCCAAAGATGCCGGTCTTGCCATCCATTCCTCCCACTTTGAATGGGACAGTGCGGTGAATCCGAAGGATGCGGGCATGTCCGACTTCTCAAGGATCGTCGATCAGGCGGCAAAACTCGGCTTGAGCCACCTCGTCATCCCCTACCTTCATGATGGCAACCGCAAGACGTTGGATGATTACAAAAAAGTGGCCGAGCATTCCAACAAGGCGGCGGAAATCGCGGACAAGGCAGGCATCCGGCTTTCCTATCACAATCACAATTTCGAGTTCGAGCCGAAGGACGGCGGCAAAAGCGGATATGATATCTTCATCGCGGAGTTTTCACCCAAGATGATGTTTGAGATCGATGTGTTCTGGGTGAAGGCCGCAGGCATCGATCCGGTGGAACTCATCCGCAAGCTTTCGGGACGGGTTTCCCAACTTCACTTGAAGGATCTCAAGGAAGGCATCCAGACGCCGAACTACGCCAGCGGCTTGCCGGCAGATGCATTCCAGGAATTGGGCGATGGCGTGATCCCGATGGAGTCCATCCTCGTTGCTGCCAAGGGAGCCGGCGTGGTGCACTGCCATGTCGAGCAGGACCAATCGCCGGATGCCATGGCCAGCATCGCTCAGAGCATTGGATATCTCTCGAAGCTCTGATAGAAGACCGCGATCAGCGGCTGGGATATGGCACTGCGACGGTTTTCCATCCGGCAGCGGCGATCCCGGCCGTGGCGGCTGGGGACAGCTTACCAGTGTGGATGAGGGTGCGGGTGCCCGCCGGGATGTCATCGCGGCTGGCAAATGCGGCGACTTCCTCGGTCCATGTCACGTGATCCACCGGGGCGGGCACGTGGATTTCACCCGATGCGGTGGTGGCTGCGGGAAGGCGGCCGAGCACTTGGATGGAAACGTAATTGGCGGCACCGCTGCGTTGTTGTTCCGCGAGGATGGCGAGCGCGCCGATGAGGAAATCCGCTTGATCGCCATCGACGCATGCGTTGGCCAGCGAAACGATGTTGGCACGGCCCATTGCGTTGGGAAGTCCTTGAAGCAAAGTGGCGATGCGGTGGCGGCGGGTGGTGCTGAGTGCGCGTTGGATTTGGAAGGTCTTGATTTCCGAGTCGCTGGCTCCGATCGAGTTCAGAGTCTTGGCATCGCGCAGGGCGAGTTCGGAGGAGGTGAGAGCGTAGGTGTCTTCCGGGATGCCGACCATGTTGGTGGCCGCCACGGCGACTCCGGCGGAGGCCACAGCCGCGCCGATGCGGAGGGGCAGGCCACCGGCAAAAAAGGCCCAGGTGACTTTTTCCATTTCCTCCTGCAAGCGGGCATTGTCCGAGTAGGGATCCACGCCGAGCTGCTTGGCGGTATCGAGTTTCGCCTTGTCGAAGCCCGC
>JALOTR010000024.1 GCA_025457805.1 Akkermansiaceae bacterium
GGGCTATAGGCTGGACCGCAATAATTGGCATAGTTGCTTTGGTTCCGATCAGCCCATTCAGACCACGAAGCAGATTTTCCCTCAGAGGAGACTGCAAGCAGAGAGCGTTTGTTTTCGGGCTCTCCGTCCTCGCAGCAGTCGGAGTTTTTGTCCATATTGGATCGCTTTATGCAGCTGCCTTCTAATAAAGCAGATGGAGACAACAATACACATCATCCAACTACTAGAAGCCGCCCTGTTTCCATGATTTTCCGTAACTACAACACTAACCCCGCGATCCACGCCCGCCCCCCCTTCTAGTGGTGGATGTGCTCATCGTTCGCCAGAATAATCACAATGAAACTTCTCATACTCTGTAGCCTCTCGATTCTTTTTTGCGCCTGCCAAAGCGAGCAACGGTTTAGGATGCCGACCGGTGCCATGATTCCGACAGTCAAGGAGAACGGTTACGTTATTGCAGATACAAGTGCTGTGCGACCGAGCGATATTAATCGATGGGATATGATCGTGTTCCGTTCCCCTGATACCGTGCGCGTCTATGGGAAGAAGCCAGAGGATCTTCCTTTGTATGTCACGCGGATCATCGGCCTACCCGGAGAGACTATCGAATTTGCAGGACCTGAGATCCTAGTCAACGGCACGAGTCTTCAACGACTAGATGGACAAGTTGGTATTTCATATTCGGGACTTGCCGCATTTCCTCCAGGCACGCGCAAACTTGAAGGGCCTGCAGAAGTCAAGCTTGGGAACTCAGAGTATTTCTATATGGGCGATCGAACGGCCTCCGCGATCGACAGTAGGTTTCTCGGACCGCTCCCCATAGGGAATATCGTTGGCAAGGTTTTGAGGGTCGAATGATCTGACAACCCGAACCAGAAGGCGAACAAGCCACGTCTTGACAACCACTACCAGCCATCCTGTTTCCATGTTTTCACCTGATTTCAAACCCAACCCCGCGTCCATCGCCCTCCCCGCTGATCGGGGTGCATGCGCTTTGGCGTTCCCCAAGAAAATTGACATTGTGCCGATTATCGCGGAGAATCAACCCATGAAGACGTTGACCGAAGTGCTGCCTGATGTGGACCAGCTTTCCGAAGAGGAGCAAGCCGGCTTGGCCGCGCACCTACTCGCTAACCTCCGAGGTGCTCCTTTGGGTCCCGACGACAAAGAACTCGCCCGGCGGGAAGCCGAGATTGATGCGGGCACTGCAGAACTCATAACCTTCGATGAACTACGCAAGGCAGTAGGACGATGAGTAGGGATGTCCTTTACCATTCGGCAGTTCAAGCGGAGATTCGTGAGATTCTCGATTACTATGAAGGGATTTCTGCCGGATTGCTTGAAGCACTTCGGGGCGGCGGCGACAGTATCGAGATGATTTCGGAGTTTCCCCTCCTTACTCCGCAAGACGCAGAAGCATGGACGATGGGCACCCCAGAGGATTTCGTAACCCGCCTCGCAGAATTGCCTGAATCCGCAGTTCCTGATATCGCTACGGGCTTCGCCGACATAACTGTTGAGGAGCTTGGCTGGTCTGCGGAGGACGCAAGTTCGATGGTGGCCGATCTCAGAATGCTCGCTCGTCGCGCGAAGGAAGTGAAGAAGCCGATCTTTCTCTGGAACAGTCTCTAGCAAAAAGCAAAGGCGAACAAGCCAGTTCATTCAACCGCGGGTAACGTCCCAATCTGAATTCGGGCTTCCTTCTCCGCCGTGGATGGCCTATACGTTCGGCAGAAAAATCTATTACGTGAACAACAACACAACCCTAAACGATACGACCTCGGAGATCGCAAAGTCGTTTGACTTGAGCTGGCCGTTACTTGTGGCTCAAGTGATTCCTGTTAACAGATCATGAATAAAGCGGCCTCGGTCATTGCAGTCATTGCAGGCGTTATCCTTTCCGGGCAATGCGCGATATGGGGTGCTTGTTTGGGAGGACACGACCCGAAGGCGGGATATCCTTTCCCCGATGCGAAAGGTGCTGTTCTCTTCCTCATGGGTGTTTCGGTGATTCCGCTCGTGGCAGTCGTTTTCATCACGATCGTTCGGCGCTTCCTTTCATCGCGCCACACATCGATCCGCCTTCCCATTCCGTTCGCTCTGTTTTTTCTCGCGCCGCTCTTCAGTTTGGGGCTGGGTTATACGGTGCAAGCCCGGGATAATAGGACGAGGGAGCAAGAAGAGAGATTTTATGTAAGCCAGAAGGAGGCATATTCCCACTATGCCGCGCAGGCGACCGCGGATCCTGGTATCGTGCTACGCGAACGGTGGTATGAAGAACCCTCTCAGGTTCCTTGGAGCGCGGATGTGTCAGCACGTCGGATGGTCTTCGAGCATTCCTTTCGCCCAGACCATCTTTCAGTCCCTTACTCCGGGGAGCAGCTAAGAGAGATTTTTGAACGCACCGGGAGCAAACGGCTGTTTGTTGTCTGTCATCCCAACTGTCCTCCCGACTTGATTGAATCAATGTGGACGGCGGTGTTTGACACCCGCGAAGCTTGGATCATCGGACAGATAATCCACAATCCTGCCACGCCGAGGCATCTGCTTGAAGCCTATCGAGCGGAGCGCATCAAAGCAGAGCGGCCGGTTACTGGATGGATAGATCGTGAGATCGAAGAGCGACTGCAAGCAACCGAGGCTGCGCCGAAGAGTCGGTAGTCGTTCTGGTACGATGATTTCCCTGACTGGGGGCCTGGTCCTGTTTTTTGAGTTTGGAGAAAGGGATGAGAGTGGGGGGACGGGACGGCATGCATCGGCTTTTTCATTCGCTACGCTTTCGCAGGACCGCCCGGAGGATCGGTCCCTACCCTGCCGCCCGGCCGTCTTCGCTAAGGCTATGCCGGGCCATGGAGGATCGGTCCCTGCCTTTTTTGCGATGCTTTCGGGAGGCCGCTCGGCGAAAGGGGGGGAGAATGTGGGGACGATGGGGGGCGGAACGGCATGCATCGGCTTTTTCATTTGCTGCGCTTTCGCGGGACCGCCCGGAGGATCGGTCCCTACCTTTTTCGCTACGCTTTCGCGGGACCGCCCGGCCGTCTTCGCTAAGGCTACGCCGGGCCATGGAGGATCGGTCCCTACCCTGCCGCCCGGCTGTCTTCGCTTGGGCTGCGCCGGGCCTGGGAGGATCGGTCCCTGCCTTGCCGCCCGGCCGTCTTCGCTAAGGCTACGCCGGGCCGTGGAGGATCGGTCCCTGCCTGCGGATGGTGGGGACGAGACGTTCCCACTCCTTAGGTTTACCTTGTGTAGTTGAAGGCGGGTTCGCGGATCCAGAGTTGTTCGGGGCCGTTGCGGATGAAGATCCAGGATTGGGTGGCGGGGAAGGCGGTGCTGCCGGCGGGGGTGGAATCGTCTTCGTAGTAACGCCAGCCGGCTCCGGTTTTGAGGTAGTGCGGATACAAGCCGCCGCCGGTGCCGATTTCCAGATAGATGTTGCTGCTCCAGGTGTTGGCGGTGCTCGGGGTGAAGAAGGAATTCACGCCGAGGGTTTCCAGGTTGGCGGTTTCGATGGGGTTCCAGGTGCCGGGCATGCTGATGCCGGAACGGATGGGAGCCACGCGTTTGCCGAGGATGACTTCACCGAAGAAATGCATATCGCTTTGTTGGAACGAACGACGGCGCAGATAGAAGGCATCGGTGGGCGGAACGATGACGGACGCGGCGTTGTTGGCGGGCGTGGCGACGGGTTTCCAATTGCCATCGAAGTAATACTCGGTGAAGGAGCTGTTCGGGTTGACGAGTTCGATGAGATCCGCCGATGCCGCAGGACCGGCGATGAGGTTGTCCTGATTGTTCGCACCGAAGAGGCTGGCGAGTGTGTGGCTGCGGCGGATGACATAAGTGCTGCCGGAGCCGGAGGCGAGGCGGGTGAGCAGTGCGGGGGATTCGCCATCGAAGGACAGCACGTTGGAGCTGTTCGAGGAAATCCGCAGCATCGTGCCCTCGGCCGGGCCGGAGGTGATGTGGGCGAAGTGGCCTTGCCATTGGTTCACGCTCCATGACGCAGCGGCATCGCTGAGGCTGCTTGTAGTGGAGGTGAAATTGCCGCCAAAGACCGATTCCCTCGCAAAGGGCGGAGCGATGAGGTTTTCACCAAAATGCAGGCCGCGGTTCATCCAGCCGAAGGGCGCGGAGCGCACGGCACCGCCGGGCAGATAGACGGCAAGGCGGACGAAATACTTGGGCAGGTATCGGTAACCTGCGCGCACTTCCTCAGTGCCATCGCCGAGCGGGGTGACTCTGATTTCCAGAAGGTCCGGAATATCGCTGGCTCCCGCGCCGTTGAGGTTGGCGGAAATGGCCCAGTTTTCCATGTTCTCCGAGCGCTCCAGCCAATAGCCGAAGCCGATGTCCGGCAGCGGCGTGACCGGGCGGGTGAAGACGAGGTCGAAGCGGCGCGCGCCATTCGAGGAAACCGAACGCTCAAGCCGCACACCACGGGCGATGGCCGGATTGGCTCCGGGCAATGTGCTGCGGTTGCTGGAACCGCTGCCGGGATCGAGGCCGAGTGCGTATTCGAGGCCTTCCGGGTAGGAATCGCCATCGGCATCGGCATTGATCGATCCAGTGCCGCCGAAGGCCGCGACCCAATCGGCATACGACAATCCGCCAGCCGTCGGGCGGATGACGATGGTGGTGGTGGCGTTCACGGTTCCGGCAAGCGAAGTGGCGCTGAGCGTGTAGGTGGTGGTTTGCGAGGGTGTGACCACGAGTTCCTGCGAGCCGAGCAGGTTCTGGCCATTCACGGTGAGGCTGGTGAGTGCGGAGGAACCGGGATTGACGGTCCAACGCAGCGTGGCCGAGCCGCCTGCGGAAATTTCCTGTGGCGAGGCTGTGAACGAGGCGATGGAAGGCGCGACCGGCGGGCGGCTGAGCAGCACGTAATCGAACCACGCGGTGCCGGGTGCGGATTCCGGAACATAGGAACCACCGCCGAGTTCGATGCGCATCGAGCGGATGTTGATGGTGCGGGCCACCGAGCGGGCGGTGGTCCAAGTTGTGCCATTGGCGCTGAGTTGGAACAGAATGCGGTCTGTGGCGGAATCATGTTTGATGCGCCACAGGCGGTGGGCGGAGGGCACATAGTCCACGATCGAAACATCACGGACGCCATCGATGGTTTGCTCGATCCACAAGACGCCGCCCTCGCGGCCGATGACGAGGAAATCGCGGTTGCCGGAAGCAAGGGCGAGCCACGAATCCGAGGTGCCGCCAGAGGGATCCACACTCACTTCGACAGCCGCGCCGCGGAGGTCGATGAGATCGCGTGAAATCACGCCGTTGTATCCTTCGATCGGATTGTTGGTGCGCGGGGTGATGCCGAGTCGGCCAGATTGCACGGCCACCGTGACGAGCGGATCGACCGGAGCGAAAAGCTGGCCGAAGGGCGTGCCGAGCTGCCAACGTGAGGCATTGAGTGTGGAGCCATCGAAGGTTTCCACAAACTCGGTGAGGATGGCAGGAGCGACCTGGATTTCCTCATCGATGTTGAGCAGGTAGTTTTGCAAATCCGTGAGCTGCGTGCTGGTGAGATTGACGCCCGAGTGGGCGGAAATGGCGGCTGAGATGGTGGGGGCCGATCCATCGTGGAGGTAAGGTGCGGTGGCCCAGAGTCCGCGCAGGGTGGGAATGTCAAACCCGGGAAGCGGGCCTCCGAGGCGCTTGCCAGAAGCGGGTTTTGCGGTGCCCACATCGCGGAGCACACCGGTGTCGCTGAGCGTGAATTCCGGTCCGCCGTGGCAGGAGGCGCAATCGGCAGTCATGAACACCTCACGGCCGCGGGCGGCGGATTCGGGAAGCGTTTGCGGGTCCTGACGAGCCGGGCTGACATCGGTTTCCGTGAGCGAATCAAGGTAAGCGGCGAGCGCATCCAAGTCCCCGCTGCGGCCGGCGTTGGGCGTGCCGAGCGTCGGGTGCGGGTTGCCATTGGAGATGAGACCGGTGCCTCCGGCGAAATTGCGGATCTGGCCTTCGAAGTCCTGGATTTCATCGAAATTCCCCGTCCAGTGGTAGTTCCCTTGTTCGGCCTGGCCGTGCAGGGTGATGGTATTGCGGAGACCTTCGCCGAATCCGGTGAAGTCCCACACGCGACCGTCCTGGCCGGCATCGGCATGGCAGGAGGCACAGGAAATGTATTCCTGAAGGGCGACGCGGTTGTCCTTGGTATCGTAGAAAAGCTGCTTGCCGAGCAGGATTTCCGCCGAGAATGGCTCGACCGCCACCGTGGACACAGTGCCGATCAGGGTGGGCACCGAGTTGCCGCCGTTGCGGATGCCGCTCACGTTGTGGGCGGTCACGCTGCGGTCCATGAAGTTTTGGACAAACAAGGTATTTCCATCCGCCGAGAGCGTGAGTCCCTGCGGCGCGCGACCGGCATCGAAGCGGGTGATTTCCACATGGTTCCAGGTATCCACCACGGCCACGGCGCGGCTGCCTTCGAGGGCGACGAAGGTGAGGATGCCGGAGGGATCGTGGCAAACGGCGGTGGGAGTGCCCGCGTCATTGAAATCGATGCGCGCGGGGTGGTCTTCCGCGAGGGTTCCCATCACCACCCGCGAGGCGATCGGCCGGACGGCGCTGTCATGGGTGAGCGGCTGGCCATCGCGCAGGGTGCCGCGCTTGATGTTGTCCTGCTTGGAGGGGATCCATGCGGAAATGCCATCCGGCGTGATCACCGGCGCGCCGAGGTAATTCGGAATGCCGCGGCCGGAAATGGAAGTATCCGGAGCCTCGTTGTGGCGCAGGATCACGGTGCGGTCGATGGCGGCGTTGCTTCCATTGACCACGACAATTTCACCGCCACGGCCGGTGGTGTTGATGGTGGCGGTGTTTTCGCCGGGCAGGAGCGGCGTGATGAATCGGCTCACCAGCACGCGGGCTCCATCGTGACTGACAGAGAGGTGGCGGGGATCGGCACCGATGGCGGTGTTGGCCAGCGTGGCTCCGGTGCTGGGGTTGAGTTTCAACAAGCGCCCGGTGGCTTCCAGCGTGAGCCAGGCAGCCGTGCCCACGGGATCGAAGGCGAGGCCGAAGGGACGCGAACCGCGCGGCATGGGCAGAGTTTGCACCACGGCAAGCGTGGTCGGGCTGATGATGGAAATGGCAGAACCTTTCGCACAAGCCACCCAGATGCGGCCATCCGGGGCCACGGCGAGGGTCCGGGGTGAGGCGGCGACCGGGATTTCGGCGAGTTTCGCGCGGGTCACGGCGTCGAGAACCGCCACCGTATCGGAGTCCGGATTGGCCACCCAGACGCGGTGATTTCCGGTGCTGCGGCGCTCAACCACGATGCTCGACGAAGCGCTCGGAGCACGGGCGGTGAGCGCTGCGGACACACCTTGATAGAAACTGGTGGTCAGCGTGCGGCCGGTGTCATCGGTGACGGTGAGCGTGACGAGGTAACGGCCGGGATTGGCGAACACATGGCTGGCATTCGGAGAACTCGAAAACGCCGTTTCCGGACTGCCATCGCCGAAATTCCACTTGAAGCGCAGGTTGTTTCCACCCGTGGCGGAGGCCGTGAAGTTATTCGCCGCGCCGCTGCCCACGGCGCCGCCGGTGAGGGGCGTGAGTTCGAAGGGCGCATTGACCGTCCACAGGAAGGACACACTCACAGGCGGATTCACGCCATCGCTGGCGCTGACGGTGACCGTTTGCGATCCGGTGGCGGTGGGGATGCCGGAAATGAGGCCGCCGGGATTGATGCTGAGGCCGGCGGGGAGATTGGTGGCGGTGAAAACAAGTGGATCGTTTTCCGGATCGGTCGCCGCAATCTGGCGGGAAACCGCGGTGCCGGTGACGGCGACGAGCGAGCCGGGATTGGTCACAACCGGCGGAAGCGAGAGACTGGGCAGCTTGTTGGCATCCATCGCCATGTCCCAGGCGAGGATTTCATGGGCATTGAAGGAACCGCCGGTGGCCCCGGTGAATCCGAACCACGCCTGCTGGCCGACAAGGGCGGCGAGGTCGATCGAGCTGAGCGTGATGACCGGAGTGGCCGGGCGGGTCTTGGTGACTGCCTGCGAAAGGTAAACGCGGAGTGTGTTGGTGGTGCCGTCGTATTCGACCCAGGCGGTGTGATCGATCCCGTCTTCCAGATCGAAGGATGGCGTGTGGGTGGCCAAATGATTGGTCACCACGCCGTTGGTCAGCACGCCGATGTGGTTGGCATTCGGGTCATTGGTGCCGATGAAACTATCGAACTCCACCGCGAGGCTGGAAGCGATGCCACCGTAGCCGAGCGATCCACCACCGGTGCCAAGCGCGGAGGCGGAAACGCCTTGCACGACGAAGGCGAATCCATCCGCGCCGTCTGCTGCTCCGGATTGGCGGAAAACGAATCGGCTGACAAACGAAGTATTTCCCCGCACCGGGAACGATTGCGTCAGCCATGCGCTGCCCGCTTGGTTGGCGGTGGCAGGCGTGAGGCGGAGTCGGGATGAAGTGACTGAGGCATTGCCATTGACGGTGAGCCCGGTGGCGGATGGGAAAGTGGCAAACTCATGCGAGCGGGTGATCGGGGCCAGCGTCCAGGTGAAGCTCTGGCTCGCGGTGCTGATGCTGTCTGTGGCCGAGACGGTGACATTGAAAGTTCCGGTCACCGTCGGGGTGCCGGTGATGCTGCCGGTGGCTGGGTTGATGGACAGTCCGGCAGGCAGACCGGTGGCGGAAAATGCCAAGGTGGCACCGGCGGGAGCCCTGCTTGTTAGATTGAGCGAAACAAGCTCGCCGGTGTAGCCGGATTGATTGCCGGGGCTGGTGAGTGCGACCGAGAACACCGGATCCACTTGGAAAATCCGCGATACCGAGTGCACGCCGGCTGAGTTGAGTCCGAAGAGCATCCAGTAACCGGGCAGCAGGACGTTGACGTTGCGGTGGGCGTTGATCCGATAAACTCCGGGGCTGGTTTCCGTGAACGAAGGCTCCAGGAAGCGCTGGTCGGTATTGACCGAGTGGGTCACCGCCGAGATGCGGATCATGGTAAAGCGCGAGAGGCCAGGCGTGGCGTTCACTGTGAAGCTGGTGCCCACGCCGATCTTGGCTGGCACGGAGGAAATCACAGGCCGCGTGGCCAAGGTGCCAGTGGCGGTGAAGAGTGTGGGCGGGGTGTAAATTTCCGCATCGCGGTGGTCCGCCGCATTTCCGCCTAGGCCGCCACCGCCGGCCCAGACGCGGCCATCGGGGAGCAGGAGTGCCACCGAGTGATAGTTCCGCGGCACGGCATGATTGGCAACGGTGCGCCAGGTTTCGGTTTGCGGATTCCAGATTTCCGGAGTGAGCACGGAAGCGGCATCGCTGAATTTCACCCCGCCGTTTCCGCCGATGATCATGACCTCGCCATTGGGGAGGACGACGGAGTTATGGAATTGCCGCGCGATGGTCATCGGCGCGATCGAGGTGACGGCCGGAGTGGAGCCACGCAAATCCACCTTATAACTCGCGGTGGTGCTGGTGCCGGTGGTGGAATCGCTGCCCGAGGTGGTCGTCGCTCCGCCGCCTGCGACGACGATGCGGCCCTCGTTATACATGGCAAATGCACCTTCTTTCGGATAGTGGGTGCCGGGGACGTTGTTGTTGGCAAAAGTCAGCGAACCGGTGCCGGAAGTGGTTACCCAGTTCATGCGATCGGTGGGGCCGAAGTGGAACAGGTTTCCATTCGGCGCGAGCATCAGGAAGGGATGCCAGATGTTGATATATCCGGGTTCCGCAGTGACGGCGGACCAGCCGATGCCGGAGAGCCTGCGCCAACCGGTGGCCTCGTTCCAAAGTTCCGCCGTATTTGATCCGCCGCTGCCGCTCACGGTGAAAACGCCACCGTCCGGCAAGGCCACGCTGGGGTTATACCAGCGCGGGTCATTCATGTTCGGCAAGGCACTCCATGCATTGGCATTCCAATCGAAGATACTCGAAAGCCGGGTGGTGGCGCGGCCGCCGTTGACGACGAGTCGGCCGTCCGGCAGCAAGGCCGTGCCGCCGCAGAACATGTCATGGCGGTTGTTGTTCACTTCCACGAATTGACCGGTCGCCGGATCCCAAACCGCGGCGAAGGTAAACTCCGGTCCGCTCGGGAAAGTGGTGCGCTGGTTGGAAGCGAAGGTGAGGAGTCTTCCGTTAGGCAACAACGACGCGGTCACCGGAATGTGCGGCGTCCATGGAATGATGGATCCCCAGGCGCCACGCGCGTTCGGGCCGGTGCCGGTGACCGTTTCCTTGGCCACGGAGCGGTCCGGGCTGATGAGCGCGAGGGCGGCCTCGGCCACTGCGGCTTCTTTCTTGGCGGCGGCAGCGGCGGTGGCGGCGGCTTTGGCAGCGGCGATTTTTGCATCGGCGTCTCTGGACGCGGCGGCGACTGCGGCTGCTGCTTTGGTGGCGGCGGCCTTGGCCTTGGCGGCTTGGGCTTTGGCAGCCTTCGCGGCGGCAGGCTTGGCAGAAGCGGCTTTGGCTGCGGCAGATCTCGCCGCAGCGGCTCTGGAAGCGGCGATTTTTTCCGCAGCGGTCTTGGCGGCGATGGCTTTGTCGGCAGCAGTTTTCGCGGCAGCTGCCTTGGACGCAGCGGCCTCGGCAGCGATTTCCTTGGTCGCGGCGAGTTGCGTGGCGGAGCGGCGTTGGGCCGTGATTTTTTCAATCGTCACCGCGTCGCGCGCCGGATCGAACTTGGGTGCAAGCGCAGCCGCAGCGGCGGCAAATTCGTCTTCAGCAGCATGATCGATATCGGCACGCACTTGCGGTGCGGCAGCCATGGCGAGCGCGGAAAAAATTCCGAGGGAGCGGTGAAATGGGAGACGGCTCATGGTGTGGGGGGAAGTGGGGATGCAGGGGATGCGGCGGGGGCAGCGGCGGAGGGAGCGGGCAGGCGGGTATCGGTGAGAGTGCGGAGGAAGGAGACGAGTTCGCTTTTTTCCAAATCGGATAGCCCGAGGCCACCGGCGGGATGTTTGGCGAGATTGGGATCGAGGTTGGGTCGGCGGATCACGCCGGAGTTATAGTGTTCCACCACTTCCTCCAGCGTGGCGAAGCGCCCGTCGTGCATGTAGGGAGCGCGCAGGTCCACATTGCGGAGGCTCGGAGTTTTGAATTTGCCCCGATCCGCCTCGCTGCCGGTCACGATCATTCGCCCGAGGTCGGAATCCGCGAGATCGAGGCCATTGTCATGGAAGGCATTGTCGGTGAAAAGCATGCCGCCGTGACAGTGGAAACAATCCGCTCCGCGCAAGCCGCGCTCCGGGGCGTGCTCGGTGACGAACAATTGCAATCCGCGTTTTTCCTGCTCGCTGAGTTCACCGGCACGACGCAGGGCAAGATCGAAGCGCGATTCGTGGGAAAGTTTTGTGAGAAGAAATTGTTCCAAGGCGAGCGCCAAACGCTCGACGGTCACGCCCGGCGACCCAAAGGCCTTGGCAAACGATTTCTGATAGACCGGATCGCCCGATAACTTAGAAACGACATTCTCCGGCGTCTCATTCATTTCATGCGGATCCGAGATCGGCATCAGCACCTGCTCGCGCAACG
>JALOTR010000568.1 GCA_025457805.1 Akkermansiaceae bacterium
GACATCCGGGCCGAATCGGTCGGCGATGTCTTCGCGGATTTTGCCGTCCTGGTTGAAGGTCGGGTTCCAGTGGCGGTCGGTTTTGCTGCCATTGTTCCAAATCTGCCAGACACACGATGAATCGAAGCCCGCATTGCGGATGTGATCCGGGTGCCGCTGGAGGGTGGCGAGCTGCCATTTGCCGGTGAGGCTGGTCTGGTAGCCGTTGGCGCGAATCTGTTGGGCGAAAGTCGGCATTTTCTTAAAATCCACCGCCTTGTCCGTGCCCAGGTGAACCGGCAACACCGTGTTGTGCCCGTGCCGGTTGACATAGAGCCCGGTGTGGAGGCTCACCCGCGATGGGGTGCAGACCGGGCTGGTGTAGGCGCGGCTGAAACGGAGGCCCTGCCCTGCCATGCGGTTGAGGTTGGGTGTTTCAAAATCCTGTCCGCCGTAACAGTTGAGAGCCTCGTAACCGATATCGTCGGCGAAGATCAGGAGGATATTCGGCGCGGCGGCAAGACGAGTTGGTGTCAGGCAGAAGATGGCTGCGCACCAACTCGCCAGATTCAGTATCGATAGTGTTTTCATGAATCAGTTGCCGCCGCTTATGGATTGGAGAGGTCGCCGGCAAGGCTGCCGGGCTTACCCCAATTCGCCGGACGACTCACAAACGGCGGGACGCGGAAGCCGAATTCCTTGGAGAGGCGGTCATGCTCGGCGAGCATCTTCGTCTTGAGCGCCGCGGCGGCGGGGTCGTCGATCAGATTGCGGATTTCATAGGGGTCTGCCTTGAGGTCGAACAATTCGGTCCATTGTTTGTGCCCGGGGTATTTGATGAGCTTGGCATCTGCGGTGCGCACGGCGGTGATGTCCGGCACTTTGGTGCCCTTTTGATCCTCGGTGAAGTATTGATAGAACCAGCTATCCCGCCAGGTCACGGTGTCATCCGTGAGCAAGGGCCGCCAGCTGCGGCCCTGCATGGCGTCGGGTATCGGGAGACCGGCGAAGTCGAGCAGCGTGGGAGCGAGATCGAGGTTGAGCACCATCTTGTCCACAACGCGGCCACGGGCCTTGTCGCCCATTGCCGGGTAGCGCACGAGAAACGGCACGCGCAGGCTCTCGTCGTAGGCACTGCGTTTGTCGCCGGTGGCGTGGGCACCGAGATAGACGCCATTATCCGAGGTGAAGATGACGATGGTGTTGGAAGCGAAGCCGGATTCGTCGAGCGACTTGAGCAGGCGGCCGACACAATCGTCGATCGCAGCAATGGATCGGAAGTATCCGAGATTGGTGGGCATGGTCGGCGGCACAGGTTTTCCCGCCTTGGATTTTTGATTCTGTTTGCCAGCGTAAACCGGCGGAGTGTTGACGTTGGGCACGGTGCGGGCCACTTCACCGGCATAAAGATCCTTCGCGCGGGCAGGTGGTTCCCACGGCTGATGCGGGGATTTGAAACCGAGAATAAGCGACCATGGCTTGGCGGATGACTTCTGTTTCTTGATGAACCCGATCGCGTAGTCGGTGGCGACGTCGTCAATCCAACCTTTTGTAGGGACATTCTTTCCATCCACGATGTAGGGGCAATCGGCATACTGGCCATGGCCGACGTAGGTCGCGTGGTAATCGAATCCCGGGCGTTCGCGCTGCGAGCCCATGTGCCACTTGCCGACGTAGGCCGTGGTGTAGCCGGCAGCGCGCATCAGGGTGGCATGGGTGACGTTGTTGACGGGAAATGGCCGGAAATTCGAGGCGATGCCATTGCCCTGCTCATGGTTGTAGAGGCCGGTTAGATTGGTGGCCCGACTGGGCGAGCAGAGCGAATTGGTGACGAATGCATTGCGGAAACGCACGCCCTCCGCGGCGAGACGGTCCAGATGCGGTGTCTTCAGCCACGGAAAACGGCCCTTTGCGCCCTGTTCCTTCTGGACGATGGAAAGCGCGTCGTAGGATTGGTCGTCGGTGTAGATGAAGAGGACGTTCGGTTTGGCCGGTTGCGCAGCGTGAAGTGTGGCGACGGGTGCCAGCATCAGCGCAACGAGTGCTAAAATTGGTTTCATGATTAAGATCTAATGGGTCGTGGAAAGTCCTTGTCTGAGAAGTTTCATGAGTTCTTTGGACGTCTCGGCATACTCCAAGCGTCCGCCGAGATTATGATATTCTCCGGGATCCTTGGAGTGGTCGTAAAGCTCGATGCCGTCCTTGCCGTCCAATCCCCATTCCGTGTAGCGCCAGCGAGCGGTGCGCACGCTGCGACCGACTGTTTTACCGCGGTTCACCTGGGTGTAGGCTGCGTTTTTCCCAGGGAGTTCCGGATTGTCCATCAGCGGGCGGAGACTCTTGCCTGATAGATCGTGCGGGGGTTTTAGTCCCGTGTAATCGATGAGGGTCGGGTAGATGTCGAGGAATTCGATCAAGGCGTTTGTGGGTTTGCCCATGCCATTGGCACCGGGCACCCAGACGATCATCGGCGCGCCGGCACCGCGTTCATAAACGGTGACCTTGTTCCACCATTCATGCTCGCCGAGGTGATAGCCGTGATCGCCGATCAGGATGACAATGGTGTTCTCCCACAACTTGAGGCGATCCATGGCGGAGAAAACCTTGCCGATCTGTGCGTCCGTGAAACTGACGCAGGCCTGATAGGCGCGCTTGAACTCCCGGCGCTCCTTGTCGGTGAAGGATGCGAAGTCGCTGTGGTTGGGGATGGCATGCCTGACTTGCTTCGAACGATCGTCCGGCTCCACTACCAGTTTGGTTTTTCCCTCTGGATAGAGATCAAAGTATTTCTTCGGCGCGATGAACGGATCATGTGGCTTGTGAAAGCCGAGCCCCATGAAAAAGGGTTTGTTGTGATGTTCTTCGAGGATCCGGATGGCGGCTGCGGCGTTGAGTCCATCCGGTTGATCATCGTCGCCGCCTTCCGCAGCACTCCATGTGCACCATGGGATTTTCCCGTTAGTCAGATTGCGCCCTTCACCCGATTTCCCGAGTTTCTTGGCATCCTGCATTCCATCGTAAAAATACTCCCATGAGAGCGGATCCGCGAACAGAACTTTCTTGCCGTTTGATGGCTCCGCGAGATGGAAGATCTTGCCGATTCCCGCCGTGAAATATCCGTTCTGGCGGAA
>JALOTR010000569.1 GCA_025457805.1 Akkermansiaceae bacterium
CTTACACTTCCCCAAAAGAAAAATCGATAAATCCACCATCCAATAGTATTACGATTCTCCTCTAACTTAAAAGAATATTACTTTGATATTAAATCTCTTCTTATTGATTATCATCTTACTATCCTTTTGATCGTTATTGCCTCGGTTCATTATTTTTTGTTGCATCTTTAGCTGCCTATGGCTTGACACCCTCCTTTTCAGGATTTGAGAAGGTGTATTTAGGAACTATGATTGAGGATCGTAGTAATTTGCAGATGTTCCTTTGAAGCATAGTGGGCTTAATTAATATTAAAAATTGATTTTTGCAGAATTAATCAAATATATTTTAATATAATTAACCACACATGCGCTTTTGGTTGAACCAGATCGATGGCTCCTGCACCCACCCGGTAGAATGCGGCATCATCCGGCGAGACAAACACATCGGGAAGCGCGAGTTGTTTGTTTCCACCCACTGTGACGGGGGATGGCAAACCGCTGAGCGGTGCCCAGGTTTGGAGTGTCGCGGAGGATTCGATTTGATGTTGTTTGAAAGGCAGATCGGTCCAGGAAAGCACGAGGTCCTGTTGATCCCGCCATGATGTGAGTTCGAAGTGCGAATCCGGATCATCGGGATCGGTGCCGGCGAGGTTTTCCTGGAGGTTGCTCATGCCATCGCCATCATCATCCGCCGCCGCATTGCGCGGGCTGCCGCCACTCCAGAGCAACCAGGCATCGGACAAACCATCGCCATCAAGGTCCGCAAGGTTGCCATTGAAGGTGAACCATGCGGGCAGGCTTGTGGATGAAAGCGGATCCGAGCCATGCTTCAACTCCACCGCGTCCGGCGCACCATCCCCATCCGTATCCGCCATGCGGGGATGGGTTCCTGTTAGATATTCCTTCAGATTGCTGAGCCCGTCCGCATCCGCATCCTGCGCGGCATCGGTGGAGTTGGAGGGATTGAAAAGATGGGTTGTTTCCCATGCATCCGGCATGCCGTCGTTGTCGCTGTCCGGCGTGGTCAGCGGTGTGGCGGAAATCACGGCCTGCACACCGGGTTCCAGAGCAAACTGGATGCGGCCGGTCTCGCCACGGTGGTTTTTCCACACACTGTTGCCTGCAAGCAGCGACGGATCGCCCGCTGCGGCATTCGGGATGTTCCAGTTGGCCAGAATCACCGGGGATGCGGGGTTGCTTAGATTCGCGATGTGGAAATTGAGATTCCACACATTCTGCACCGGGTTCGGTTGGGTGGCACTGAATTCAAAGCGCAGGGGAATGGACTCATCCTCATTTCCATAACCGCTGAAACCGAGTAGCTGCGTGCCATCGAAAGGCGGGTTGTTCCAATCGCTGTCCCAATAGGCCACGGACGGGCTTCCCACCGGATGGAATGCTCCGGGCAGTGCGCGGAATCGATAGGTAAGGCGACCATTGAGATAACGGATGCCAATGGCGATCTGGCGGTTCCAGCCGCTTTGATTGATGTCCGCGATGGCTTCGCAAATGAGGGTTTCCGAGCCTTGGATGGCTCCGGTCATGGATTGGGAGTGATTCCAAATGATCCGCAGGTTGTCGATGCGCCAGCGCCAGGTGCGGGTGGCCGCATTCCAAACGGGCACGGGCGGCGGAATGCTCGCGGCGGAGCGGGGATCCGAACCATTCTGCAGTTCCACGGGATCGGTGAATCCGTCCGCATCGCTGTCGGCGAGAGTGGGTAGCGAATCGAAGGGAGTTCCGGAAATTTCCTCACCGTCGCTGAGACCGTCGCCATCGGTATCGGGATTGAGATTGGAAGTGCCGTGGGATGACTCGGCTCCGTCGTGGATGCCATCCCGATCGGTATCGCGGTGTTTTGGATCGGTCCCGGCGGCGAGTTCCACCGCATTGGATAGGGTGTCGCCGTCCGCATCCGCTGTGGCATCGGATACGGCGGGATTGAAGCCGTATTCGATCTCGGTGGCATCTGTCATGCCATCGCCATCGGTGTCCACCGAGCTGTGAATGATCTGGACGCCGTGAATGCCGATGACCGGGATCGCTTCACCTTCTTCCGCATCGGGATCGGCAACTGCTTCGAGAACGATGGTTTTCGATGAACCTGTTAGATTGCGATAGCGCACATAATTTCCCGGCTTGCGATCTTCGAGGGTGGTGGCGGTGATTTCCTGGAATCCGCTGAAGGGCGGGCCGGAGTTGGTGGTGAAGAAGCGTTCGCTCGCCGGATTGGAATCCAGCCTCACCACGCCAAGCGCATCCGGATAGGTGGAACCGGCATAGACGAGGATGTCATAACTCGGGTAGGGAATTCCTGTTAGATTGAGCGTCACCGGCGTATCCGCCGTCGGGGGATTCTCGGTGAGGATCAGGCTGTTCAGCAGTTTCCCATTGCCACCGCCTTTGTGAAGTCCTTCGCCGGCATAATGATAACTCCAGGATGCGGCGGCGGTGGTGGCGATGCCGCGATGGTTCTTGAGGGCGGTCTTACTGGAAGTGAGCACCGTGCCATCCCAGATCCATTGGGGCAACAAGGGCGAGGCGTTCCAGTGTGGCATTCGGAAATAACCTGCCGGTTCCCAAGCGCCCAGAATCGCCGAGGAAACATGCTCGCCCACGAATTGCAGGCTGATCGCTCCCGGGAAATCAAATGGCATCGATGTGGCGAGGGCGGGGTTGCTGCCTTGCTCGATCTCGATGCCGTCCGGGATGCCGTCCCCATCGCTATCGGCGAGCAGGGGACTGGTGAGGTTTTCTTTTCCATCCAACAAAGTGTCTCCGTCGGTATCGTCAAGCAGCGGGTTTGTTCCGAGGGTGACTTCCTGGGAATCACTGAGTCCGTCGTTGTCGCTGTCCGGATCGGTGGGGTTGGTTCCTGTTAGAAATTCCGCGAGGTTGTTTCTCCCATCGGAGTCGGGATCCGCGAGGGCATCGGCCGGGTTTCCATCATCGAGTTGATAGAGATCCTCGAACCAACGTTTCATGCCATCGTTGTCGCCATCGGCAAGGGCCAGCGTGTCGGCTTCCAGTTGCACGTAGTCGATGCTGATGTATCCGCCTGCTCCACCGCCGGTGCGTTCGATTTGAAGGACGTTGGGGCCGGTGGTCGCATTCACGGCGGAGGCGGGAGTCGTTGAAGCGGATGGTGATGTTGTGGGTGGAGTAACCGGGAATGGTGCCATTGATCCATGCGCCGCCACCGATCAGATCGACCGTGACACGCAGCAGCGAGGACGGGCTGGTTTGCGCACTGTTGAGAGGGAAGTGGATGCGGTTTCGCGGATCGCTGGAAGTGACGGCGCGTTCGAATCGGGTGACGAGTTCATTGCTGGCCAAGCTGCCGATGGGGGCCGGGTAGGTGCCGGCGAAATAGTAATCGTCGTCCAACGCAGTGGCGGAACCGGGCGCATTGTTCGGGACGAAATTTTCCTGCGAAAACGGAGCGACCGCGCCGTCATCGGTGCCCAGTTGCCAGACACTTTCAAACGAAGTGGCATGAACCGCGGTGGCGAGCAGCGCGGTGGACAGGATGAAACTCAGGGGAGGGAGGCACATGGGAATTCGGCGGAATTCTGTGGTGCGCAATCACACCGCGCTCCGCCGCATTGCAACAGGGGAACGGGCACAACTTTCACCGTCGGGAATATTCCCGAAAACCGGCCGAAGTCCCAGAAAAAAGTGATCCTCAAGAGACCGGACCAAAGCACCGCACCGCAAAGAGCGCGGCGGGGACGTGGAGTGACGGCGTGAGAATCTGAATCTCCAAGGCAGAGGTCGTGACCGGCGCGTCGAGTTTCACCACGCAGCGCGTCTGGTGGTTATCGGCGATTTCCGCGAGCAGTCGGGTGGCGGCGCGGCTGGCGATGGCGGTGTGACCGGAGCCAGCCTCCGTTTTCTCATCCTCTGCGGAAATGCGCACCTCGCGAACGCAGAAGGGCATGTCGCGCTCCGGGTGACCCATCAGGACGGACTCCATCGGGTGATCGAAATCCGTGTCGAAGTCCAACTCGATGCTGTCAATCGTCTGCGGAGTGTCCCAGTGCAGGCGGACGACCGGTTGCTCGTGGGCAAAATCCGCGACCCATGCATTGGTGGCACGGGTGGGGCGGCTGATGCCATTGACGAGGTTGCTCGCGGCGAAAGCACGTAGCGGCGGCTCGATTTGGATCGCGAGGTTCTTGCCAAGCGGGCGGCGCTTGGGCGTCCAGAACTCGAAGGTATCCACGCCGATGCCGGGTGGCGGCGATTGCACGGCGGATTTGGCCACCGCCTTGTTGCAGGCTTGGCAGAGCGAGATCACGCCGGAGACTCGCTGGTCGCTGAGGTGCGCGGAGATGGATGTATTGGCGATCAGGCAAACGAACGCATAGCGGGTGCAATCGATTTCCTGCTGGAAGGCGAGCCGGATTTTCTGGTTGGTGCCGGGTTTGAGCGGAATTTCCAGGACTTCGAGCGTTTGGTCCGGAGTGTGGTTTTCCGGATTTCCACTGATGCGGAGTTCGGCATGGAGGGTGGTGGCCTCGGACACGTCGAGGGTGACCTCCACGGCGGGCATGGCACCTTCGGAAACAGGCAGCATCATCGCCCACGATTCATTGAGAAGAAGCGTCTCGCCACAGTCGCTGAGAGAGGAAAGCGCGAGTTCGCTGGTGGCGGAAATCTGGGCATCTTTTGCAAGATCGCCGGGAAGGCTGGCAACAAGGCTGGGGATGTATTGGCCGGAGCGGAGCAGGCGTTGTTGGAGTTCCCGCATTTTTCCTTCTTCGAGAAGACTGCGGGGTGAAATGCCATCCCGCAGGCAGATGGCAGCCGCCATGCCGACGGCTTGCGCACCATGGGCGCAGGTTGCCATGACGCGGGTGCTGGCGAAGGCCACATGCGTCGCGCTGATGATGCGGCCGGCGAGCATGAGGTTGCTGATGTTGCGGCTATACATGCAGCGCCACGGAATCTGATAGACGCCTTTGGAATGCCATTGGGTGCAGCCGGGAAGTGGGCTGAAAACTCCATCCACCGGGTGGAGGTCGATGGCCCAGCCGCCGAAG
>JALOTR010000570.1 GCA_025457805.1 Akkermansiaceae bacterium
AAACCCCACGTCTCACGCACCCACGAATCGTCCGCCTTCACCGCCTCCCCACCCGGAATCACATGAATTCCGCGGAAATCCAGCCCCTGCCGGGAAAAAAACGCCTCCGCCTCCCCCGCCAAGCCCGGCCACGCCGCAGCCACCGCTTCTTCGATCATCACCAGCGCCCTCCTCCCGCCGCCCTCCCGCAGAATTTCCGCCAGATCCATCTGATCCGGGGCAAAGGCATCCCACGTGAAAACCACACGGTGCTTGAAGGTGACGGGAATTTGGAAATCGTGGCGGGACATCGGCGCGGCGCTTCGGTAGCGTGCATTACGCCGACGCGCCATTGTTTCTTGGCCCCAATTGTCCCATTTGCCATCCCAGACCTTCATGTCCTCCGACCCCACCCCCGAAACCTTGTTCGAAACCCGCTGGATCCGCATGCAACGCATCGGCCGCTGGGACTTTGTCGTCCGCCCGCATTCCGCCAATTGCGTCGGCATCCTCGCCATCACCCCGGCGGACAAAATCATCCTCGTCGAGCAATTCCGCATCCCCATCCAGAAAAACGTCATCGAGATCCCCGCCGGCATCGTCGGAGATGAACCCGAATTCGTCGGCGAATCCCTCGCCGATACCGCCGGCCGCGAACTCCTGGAAGAAACCGGTTACCGCGCGGGAAAAATCGAGAAACTCATCTCCACCCCCACCTCCGCCGGCCTCACCTCGGAATTCATCCACCTCTTCCATGCCACCGACCTCACCCGCGAGACCGAAGGCGGCGGCGTGGAAGGAGAAAACATCATCGTCCATCACGTCCCGCTCAGCGAACTGCACACTTGGCTCGCCGATCAGGAAGCAGCCGGTAAAATCATCGACTTCAAAATTCACGCCGCACTCTATCTGGCAGGACGCTGAGCCGCTGCCCGCTTCATTCCGCAATCGCAATCACCCCTTTTCCCGCCGTGCCCGATTCGGTCCTTCATCGCTTTGGCGGCATCGCCCGGCTCTACGGTCAGGCGGCGCTGGAACGTTTCCTCACCGCACGCGTCGCCGTCATCGGCGTCGGCGGCGTAGGATCCTGGGCCGTGGAATCCCTTGCCAGATCCGGCATCGGCAACCTCACCCTCGTGGACCTCGATGAAATCTGCGTCACCAACGTCAACCGCCAGCTTCACGCCATGGACGGCCAGATCGGACGCCAGAAAACCGAGGCCATGGCCGAACGCGCCCGCGCCATCCACCCCGCCAGCCACGTCGCCATTGTGCCCAAATTCTTCACGGAGAAATCCGCTGCGGAAATTCTCGATCAGGGCTTCGATGCCGTCGTCGATGCCATCGATACCACCAAACACAAAGCCCTGCTCCTCGCCGAGTGCCACCGCCGACGGATTTTCACCGTCACCTGCGGCGGCGCGGGCGGAAGGCGCGATCCCACCCGCATCAAAGTGCGCGATCTCGCCTACTCCGGCAAAGACCCCCTCCTCCTCCAACTGCGCAAAAGTTTGAGAAACGACCACGGTTTCCCCAAAATCCCCCAGCGCCAGGAACCTCCACCCTTCGGCATTGAGGCCGTCTTCTCGGACGAACCCCAATGGTTCTCACAATGCGATGGCAGCGTCTCCATCGACCGACCCGACGAAGGCACCCAGCGCCTCAATTGCACCACCGGCCTCGGCACCGCCACCCACGTCACCGCCGCCTTCGGCATGATCGCCGCAGGCCGCGTCCTCGAATTCCTCGCCAACAACGGCAACAGCTGACCCCACGCCAGCCACGCAACCCACTCAAAATCAAACTCCCCCCATCCCTCCCGCCGCCCGCACAACAAAAAACCGTGTAATTTCTGTCTCTTGTTGTTCAACTGAAGATCCCCCCTCCACCCCCAAAACGCCCCCGCAATACAAAACGTGTAATTTCTGTCTCCCATTATTGATCTTGCACGGCGCAACTGGGGTCCAACACGCCACTCTCCCGCACCAAAACAAAAAAGCGGCCCGGAGGCCGCTTTTCTGAAAAATGATTACCAGAACCAGTTCAGGGCTCTGGAAGGAAGGATCACCGAATCAAAGCCCCTTCTTCGAGAGGCGGGTGCCGGCGGTCGCACCTTGGCGGGCCTTGAACTTGGGGTTCGATTTGCAGATCACGTAAACCGTGCCCTTGCGTTTCACGATCTGGCAATCAGCGTGACGGCGCTTGGCGGAGGCGAGGGAAGAAAGAACTTTCATGGCAGGAAATAATGGATGTGAGCCCATCAGGCGCGCTGACCGGGGGCGCGAAAGCTACCCATCCGCCTCACCTTGTAAAGCCATTTCTCGTTCAACCCGGATTTTCCATCATGATCACCCTGCCGCCACATGAATCGGAATGCGTCAGGATGAGCGTTGACGGGTCGGAGTTTTCAATGCAGGCTTCCGCCCGAAAACCGCTTTCCGAACCCCAATCGACCACCCAATGACACTTATCCGTCGTTTCCTCGCCACCGCTTTCGCGGCATCCCTCATCTCATTTGCCGCCGCTCAGGAAGGCAAACTCAACATTGCCACGGTGGACATGCAGGAGCTGTTCAAGCAGTATTACCGCACCAACGAGGCTCAAAAACAAATCAACGTCGAGCGCGCCCGCATCCAGAAGGATAACAATGAGCGTCTCGCCCGCATCCGTGACCTTGAGGAAAACCTCGGCAACCTCCGCAAGCAACTGGAAGACCCGTCCATCAACGATTCCAAGAAACAAACCCTCTTCAAGGAATGGCAGATGCAACAACAGGAAGGCATCGCCCTCGACCGTGAGCGCCGCGAATTCCTCCAACGCCGGAACCAAGCCCTGAACGAGAAGATGGTCCAGCGCATGAAAGGCATTCTTGAGGAAATCCGCAAACTCGTCGAAGAGCAGGCCAAGGTGGACAACTACGACTATGTCTTCGACAAATCCGGTCTCAGCACCTCGCAGGTTCCCTTCCTTCTTTACACCAAGGATGCCACCGACATCACCGCTGGCCTCCTGAAGGACCTCAACAAGGATGCTCCTGCCGAATCCCTTCCAGCCGCAGGCGATCCAGAACCAGAGATCCCTGCTCCCGGCGCTGCCCCGGCCGCTCCCGTCGAGTAATCAACCCCGCATC
>JALOTR010000571.1 GCA_025457805.1 Akkermansiaceae bacterium
ATAAAAAATCAATAATTTTAATATTTTATTTTGATTTGAGTTGTATAAAGGAGTAAAAATAAGCGCAATGGTTTGATTGGAAAGTGTTTATGAATAAGGAACTCAATATCACAGGTGAAATCATGAAGCGCATGGCAGGTAAAAACAACTTTGTTCCGGAGATGATATTTTCGACACTCACGGATATCAAAGTCACGGAGTGAACCTTCACTCCGTTTAATCATTTCTCTCCCATCCTGCCTCTCCCCTCATGAATGCATGGACCCATCCGGACTTGCCTGCATTCGCAGTGGTCGGTCGTGTGAACATGGGAAAGTCCGCCGTGTTGGCGACTTTGTTGGAGATCGATGACAACGAACTCATCCGCGTTTCGCCCACACCGGGTGAAACCACGCGCTGCCAGACCCATCGGGTGGTATTCAATGGCAAGGAATGCATTCGTTTCATCGATACGCCCGGGTTTTCGCAGCCGGTGGAGGCGATGCATGAAATCCAGCGGATGCATGGCGATGGCACGCCGGACCTCGATGCCATCCGTGCCTTCGTGAAATCAACACATCACACTTTCGAGGATGAGAGGCGTCTGTTAGAACCGCTCGTGGAAGGCGCGGGTGTCTTGTATGTCGTGGATCCCGCCAAGCCGCTGCGGGATGATTTCCTCGCGGAAATGGAAATCCTGCGTTGGACGGGCAGGCCGCGCCTCGCCCTGCTCAACCGCCGTGGCGATGCCACCGGGCCGGATGAGGAGTTATGGAAAACCCGCCTCGGTGGAGCCTTCAATCTTACCCGCAGTTTCGATGCCCATCAGGCACGCTTCGAGGAACGCATCCGCCTGCTCAAAGCCTTGCTGGAGATCGAGGAAACCCATCGCCCCGCGCTGGAAAACACCATCCGCCTCATCCACGATGAGTGGCGCATCCGGCGCGAGGAGGCGGCAGAAACATTGATCGGATTTCTCGAAGAGGCACTCTTGCTGCGGGTCACTGCCAATCTAACAGAAAAAGACCTTTCACTCGAATCACGCCGCAGTCGCAATGAGGAGGCGCTCTCCCAAAGGTATTTCGGGAAACTCGCGTCGATGGAACAAGAGTGCGCGTCCAAGCTCCTGCGCATCTATCGGCACCATCTGCTCAAGGTGGATGCGGACCCCGGCGTCTATCAGGGCATCGATCTTGCCAGTGGCGAAACCTGGCGGAAATGGGGACTCGGTCGCACCCAACTCGCCGCCGCCGCCGCCATCGCGGGAGGCGCGGCCGGGCTTGCCGTGGACGTGGCCACGGGTGGCATCACTCACGGAGCCGGAACCGCCTTCGGTGCTCTAACAGGCGGCGTCGCGGCATGGTGGAAGGGAGGCTCGCTGCCCGACCTCCGGATGGACCTGCGTGGCGGAATCCAACTTGGAAGCGGTGAAACCCGCGCCATGGTCATCGGCCCTCCGCGCAATCCGAATTTCCCGTGGATCCTGCTCGATGCCATGCTCGTGCGCTATCGCCAAATGCTCGATCGCGCCCATGGCCGCCGGGATGCGCAACGACTCGATGGCCAGGGCACGGGATATACCCGCCACTTTCCCGCCGAGCGCCGCACCTTGTTTGCCAAGTGGTTTGGCTCGTGTCTCAAGGGAAAACCCAACCGCACCCTGGAGCCCGATGTGTTCCATGCCATCACCGAGTGCCTGGAAGAGATATCAGATTGAAATCGAAAGATTCGCCTCTGATCCCGCGTTGTGAGATTTGATGATATACCGCCATCTTCTCGCCCTCTTGTCGATTTCCACCCTCGCTGCCGCGGCTGTTCCGCCTCAAGGGGATCTGATCTTGTGGTATGACAAGCCGGCCACCAAATGGGAGCAGGCCTTGCCTGTTGGAAATGGACATCTGGGAGCCATGATCTTCGGCGCTGCGGACAAGGAACGCATCCAGTTCAATGAGCACACGGTCTGGACCGGCAAGCCACGTTCTTATGCAAGAAAAGGCGCGGTGAATCATCTCCCAAAAATCCGTGAACTGCTCTTCGCGGGCAAACAACGCGAGGCCGAAAATCTGGCGATGAAGGAATTCATGAGTGATCCCATCCGCCAACTTGCCTATCAACCTTGTGGCGATCTTTTGATCGAATCCACGGGCCAGGGAAAACCTTCGGATCATCGGCGTTGGTTGGACCTCGATTCCGCCATGGCCGTCACCGAGTGGTCAGCAGATGGAGTCAAGCACCGCCGGGAAACCTTTGCCTCCCATCCCGCCAATCTGCTCGTCACCCGCATCACAGCGGATCAACCCGGAAAAACCCGCGCCAGCATCCGGCTCGGCAGCCCGCACAAGAACCACCGCATCACTCTCGAAAAGCCCGCCACCCTCGTGCTGCGCGGCAAGGTGCAGGAAGACGGCGTCGCCTTCGAGGCCCGCGCGGTGGTTCTGCATCAGGGCGGCACGCTGGTTGAAAACGCCGACTCGATTGATATCACATCCGCAGACTCCATCGAGATCCGCCTCACCGCCGCCACCAATGTGGAGTCATGGAAAAGCCTCGCTGCCGATCCCGCGAAGAAAGTGGCCGCTACTCTCGCGCGCTCATCGGCAAAATCCTACGCATCCATCCTCGAAGCCCACCTCGCCGATCATCGCCAATTGTTCCGTCGCGTGAAACTCGATCTTGGCCGCACGCCCGAAGCGGATCGCACCACCGATCTGCGAATTGCCGATTTCAGGAACAGACCCCGCTGCCGACTTGCCGGAGCGGCTGGGACCGCTAATCTGTTGTGTTCTTCCCGGGCGTGGCCCGTGAAAACCTGTTCAGTCCGCGCCCTGTTCAGACCGCGCAGTGACATCGTCCCCGCAAACGGAGTTCCGGAATGGCCCCGGCCGATATCCGCAAGGTGATCCTCAACATCCTCGAGCGAATCGCGCCGGATGAAGACCTGTCCAATCTCGACGACAGCAAGGCATTCCGCGAGCAGATGGAACTGGACAGCATGGACTTCCTGGACATCGTCATGGAACTCCGCAAGCTGTACCGCGTGCAGATTCCCGAGGCCGATTATCCGAATCTGATCTCGATGGACAGCACGGTGACGTACCTGACGCCGCTGCTGAAGGACGTGCCGGCG
>JALOTR010000572.1 GCA_025457805.1 Akkermansiaceae bacterium
ATAGCTTATCTAACAAATCCTCCATTTCATCGACTACCTTCACCATTTCCGCAAAGCGCGCCGTTGTCGCCTCTTCCGGCCATGCCGCACCGAGCTCCGCCATGCTTTTGAGTTCCGTTAGAGGCGTGCGCAATTCGTGGGCGGCATGACTGCTGAATCGGCGTTCGCGATCAAACGAAGCCTCGAGACGTCCGAGCCATTCATTGAGCCGATCCGCCACCGGCACCAACTCGGCAGGCAGCGCGCAGACTTCCAATCGTTCATGCAAATCCTCCGGGCGGATCGCAGAAATGCGTGATGACAATCGATCAAGAGGTCTCAAACCCCGCCCCAGCCCAAGCCGGATCACTGGAACCAACAGCACAAGTCCGAGACCACCTGCAATCGCAAGCACCGAGCCAAGTCCGGTGAGCTGTGATTTCATCGTCTGCGTGGGACTGGCCACAATCAGATAGAGATCCTGAAACCTATTCTCCGCATCATCCTTGGGATAAATAGTCTGCACATAGAACCGGGCGGTCGAACGATCGAACAAATGGCCATCTGATATGAGAGCATCCTCCGCAGACGGATGGCCACGCCATTGAAATCCGCCGGACATGTCAGCCGCCCCGGGCCATGAGGGCGAGCGGAGAAACACCGTTCCATCGCCACGGCGGATCTCAAAATAATCATCTCCATTGATTCCAAAACCGGCGAAATCCTGCACGGTGAGATCGATTTCAAACTCCCCATCATCGATTTCCGAAGCGGTAATCAGTGCCATCGCCTTGGCTGTCAGGGTTGCATCGAATTGTTTGCCCAGCACCGCTTTGATCGCAATGAAAACTCCAATTCCGGAGGCAATGAAAAGCGCGCCCACAGCGATGCAGAGCAGGAAGGTCAGTCGCCAGCGGATCGAGATCATGCCTCAAAAACATAACCCAGCCCCCGCCGGGTGTGGATGAGCGGAGCGGTGCCTGCCGGGCAGAGCTTGCGGCGAAGCGAATAGATTGCGGAATCCACTGCATTGCTGAGCGGGCTATCGAGATCGGAATAGATCCTCGACTCGATCTGCTCACGGCTGAGCACCTGACCCGGACGGCGGGCGAGGCATTCCAGCAGCGCAAACTCACGGGCGGTCAGATCCACCCGCACACCATCGCGCTCTACGGATTTTGCAGCGGTGTCGATCACCAGCGGTCCGAGGTTTATCCTTGGATCGGCCTGCGCGTAGCGGCGGCGGACGAGGGCCTCGAGCCGTGCCGCCAGTTCAGCAAGCGCGAAGGGCTTTGTGAGATAATCGTCCGCCCCAGAGCTGAGACCGAGAACCTTTTCCTCGACGCCGGCCAATGCCGTGAGAAGCAGCACGGGCATATCCAGTCCATCGCTGCGCCAGCCCTTGAGAATTTGAATGCCATCCTTGCCAGGCAGCATCCGGTCAAGAACCACCGCATCATACGAGCAGCTTCTGCCCATCAAGTCGCCTTCCCTGCCATCTTCCGCAAAATCCACGGCGTGGCCCATACGCGTGAGCGCCTTGCCTAACGAATCCCGCAAGCGGGCGGAGTCTTCCACGATCAGGAGTTTCATGAACCACGTCAGTATGAAGCCGGATGTGGCACAAGTCCACTTCCGGCTTCAATTCGAGTTCCGCTGGGTTTTCAGCTATCGTTATCTTCCGTTTGGCTCACAATCGAGCCCTCGGCGGAAACCACCACATCGAGATCCGGCGCTCCCTTACGGTCGATTTCAAGATGCCAGGTGACGGTCTTGTCGCGGGTTTCTTTGTCCACTTCATCGATCGTTCCGCCGAGCTTGGCAACAGCCTGAGTGATCGTGATTGGAGTATCTTCCAGCGGAACGTCCTCGCGGGTTTTGACAAGGGCACCGTCACCGGCGACATAGATCTTCAAATCCAAATCGCCGGGCAGATCGACATCCGCGATATAGATTTCCCGGCCATTGATGGAAATGGCGTCCACCTCTTCGACAACTCCCCCACTGGCGTTGGCATTGATGGTGGCCTGGACAGGGGCAGGACAATTCTTTAGAGGCATGTCCGGGCGGTCCGTGCTTCCGTGGGCATGAGTGCATGCGATAGCAAGGACGGTGATGACTTGGTGGATGTATTTCATGATATGTTGTTGGTTGGTTGTGATCGTATTAAATAAAAATGGTCTCTCAGCGATTCAAGCGAACCGCCAGTGGCTGGCCCCCTGGCAGGCCGTCGAAAATCACCAGCAGGTCCACCTGCTCGTCCTTATCGGAAAGGATCAGTAACCCCTCCGCCTTGCCCTCATTGCGGGGTAGCGTGCCGATGAGCCGGGAAGAAGGATCCTTGCCATTCCAAAATCGCATTTCGAAGCGATTGTCGGGTTCCACGGCGAGGGTTTTGGAGATCTTTTTGGAGGCCTCCGCACTTGCATTGCCAGTCACGAGGATGAAACCACCGCGAATGGCGGCAATCTCGCGAATGCCCCTGCCCTCGCCGATGTCCACAAGGTGACAAACAAGGGGCATGGGTTTGCCATGGAATAGATCCGCTGCTGCAAGATCGATCACGACTCCGCTGCCGGATTTGTTGGGAGCACGCAAGCCGATGTAGAGCCTGCCTTTGGACGAGGTGAGCCCCTCGATGTTGAAACCATTCTGCTGCAGTGGTTTTTTCAGATAGGGGGCGAGTTGTGGTGTTTTCTCGATCCATGGCAGCAAGCTGGTGTGGCGGACCAAACCCCAGGGACGGGAGTGGGAAAGGGACAAGCAGCCCTCTGTAAACAGACTGAATCACGTGGCAACTGCTTACAACGAATGCCCGGGCCCAGGCTGCCCGGGCAGCCACCGATGCCGCGTTGCCACAGTGTTACACATCATGGTCGCATCCTTGCACCAGTGCATTGCGCAATGCCTGGCATGCACTGCTGTCAGTACTCTCCATGGTTCAAGCGCATGCCACCCTCATCAGGCTCTAGCTGGAGGCTGTTGGTGACATCACGCAGGGCGCCGGCGCGTGTCCGTTTTGCACCGATGCGCGGCACCTGCTGCTGGTGCTGCTGCTGCTGCTGCTGTAGCCAGGACTCCATAGCACGAGCTCCCAACGCGTCGCCATCGTCCATGCCATCGCTG
>JALOTR010000573.1 GCA_025457805.1 Akkermansiaceae bacterium
ATCGGATTCTTGCAGATCGCGTCGAAGGACTCGAGCGTCGGTTGCTCGATGGTGGTGATAATGTTATCAATCCCGATCTCGCGGAAGATTGCTTCGTTGTAAGCGCGCACGGCCATCGCAGCACTGCGGGCACCACCGGGGTGTGGGTTGAAAACGATCGAGTTACCGGCGGCCACCATGTTGATGACGTTGCCGGTGAGAGTGGGAACCGAGTGGGTGACGGGAAGGATGGCGCCAATGACACCGAAGGGCGCGTATTCTTCCAGCGTGATCCCGCCATCGCCGCTCATGGCGTATGGCTGAAGCCATTCGGTGCCGGGAACGTTTTTGGTGATGAGGAGCTTGCCGATCTTGTGATCGAGGCGGCCGATCTTGGTTTCCTCCATCTCGAACTTGCCCCAGGCTTCTGCATTGCCGACGGCGAGGGCTTTGACGATTTCGATGACCTTGGCGCGGCCGGCGACGCCGAGTTTCTTGAGCTTGAGGTGCGCGTCGTTCGCGGCTTCCGCAGCTTTTTCCACGCAGTTGAAAACACCGCGCTCGCCACCGGATGAGCCACCGCTGCAACCGCAGGAAGCCTTTGCCGCAGGCGCGGGAGCCGAAGCAGGCTTGGCATTGCCCTCGGAGAGCCGGGCAACAACGGATTCAACAACGGAGCGGAGAAGTTCTGGATCGATGGTTTTCATTCGAGAGAGATCGGAAGTTTTAAGGTAGGGGAAGCGGGGAACCACTGAAACACTGAGAACCACTGAAGGAACTGAGTGAAGAGGTTGGATGGGTTAGTCGCGCTTCTTGAGGTTAGCGATTCGTTTGATTTGGAGCTTCGCGTGTTTGAAATTGATGAGCAGTCCGACTTCGAGGCCGGTGATGTTCAGGTAACCGAGCATCTGGGCGATGTGTGATTCGTTGAATGCATCGACGACTTTGAGATCCACGATGACACGTTCAGAAACAATAAGGTCGGGAATGAGATTGCCGATGTAGCGATTCTTGAAGTGGACGGGATAGGTAACCTGTTGGGCGAATGGGATCGAACGTTCGGAAAACTCAATGCAGAGAGCGCGTTCGTAGAGAGCTTCATCAAGTCCAGGCCGCAGATCCTCATGAACCACCTGCGCGGAAGCAATGATTTCCGACGTGAGGTCGGAATGAGGATATTGAGCATCATCATAACTCTTCATCCAATCAGTGTCTTCAGTGGTTCTCAGTGTTTCAGTGGTTAAACTGTTTGGAGTCCTTCGATCAGCCGCCTTTGTAGAGGGTTTTGCCGTGGACTTCGACGCGATCGATGATGGCGACGATGGCGGCATCGACGGGGATTTGTTTGAGGCCTTGGGCGGCGCGGGCGGAGCTGCCCTGGCAGAACATGACCAACTCACCCTCACCGGCACCCACGGTGTCCACCGCGACGATGGTGTTGGACCCATTCTTGAATTGAGTGGGGTCCTTGTCGTCGACCAATTTGGGACGGAGCAAGAGCAGTTTCCTGCCAATCATTTGCTCGTCCTTCTTGGTCGATACGACTTGTCCGATGACTTCTGCGAGGAACATGTGAAGGGTTATTGGTGATTGGTTAATGGATATTTGGTGGCGCGGGGTGGGGTGCGATGCACCTCACCCTCGCTTACCATTCACATCAACCTTACTTGCGCGGGGCGCGGGCGGCGGCGTCTTTCGGGAGGACGGCGTCGATGGCATCGTCCGGACGGGCGATGACGTGGGCGCTGATGACTTCGCCACCGGCTTGAGAGACGGCTGCGGCACCGGTGTCGATGGCGGCCTTGACGGCGGCGACATCGCCGGTAACGACTGCATTGCACATTGCGTTGCCGATTTGTTTCATCGGACCGGCGAGTTCGACGTTTGCGGATTTGAGCATCGCGTCAACGCCGACGACGAGGCATGCGAGGCCGCGGGTTTCGAGGAGTCCTACTGCTTGTTTGGCCATGGTTTTGGTTGGTTCTAGGTTGAGAGTTATGTGTTCGGGAATCAGGAGAATCAGGAAAGCTTGCGGAAGACTTCGCGGGCGAGCACGAGTTCTTCGTTGGCGGGGATGACGAGGATTTTCGCGGCGGAATCGCCGCTGGAGAGGTCGGCCTCGGTGGCGCGGCAGGCGGCGTTTTTGGCGAGATCGAGCTTGAGGCCGAAGCCTTCGAGGTTGGCGCAAACGGCGGCGCGGGTATCCGCTCCGTTTTCGCCGATGCCGGCGGTGAAGACGAGGGCATCGATGCCGCCCATTTCAAACATGAACGCACCGATCCAGTGGCGGATCGAGTGGACGAGGGCAGCGACGGCGAGTTGGGCATCCGCGTTTCCGGAGGCGGCGGCTTCGTTGATGTCGCGGATGTCGTTGGAGACGCCGGAGAGGCCTAACAGACCGGACTCCTTGGTGAGCTGGCGTTCCGCTTCATCGAGCGAGATGCCGAGCGTGCGCATGGCGTAGGGGATGGCTCCGGAATCGAGTTCGCCCACGCGGTTGTTTTGAGGAAGTCCGCTTTGGGGCGAGAAGCCCATGCTGGTGCCGATGGAAACCCCGTTGAGGATTCCGGTCACGGAACTGGAGCCGCCGAGGTGGCAGGAAACGACGCGGAAGGGTTTTCCGGAAACTTCCCGAGGGCCATCGAGATAGAGGCGGCGGGCGATTTCCGCGACGTCCTCGCGATCGCATAACTCTGCGGAGCGCTCGGCGATGAACTTGTGGCTCGCACCGTGGAAACCATAGCGGCGGATTCCAATGTCGCGCCAGGCTTTGGGGATGGCGTAGTTGTAAGATGCCTCGCTGGTCCACTGATAAAAGGCGGTCTCGAAGAGGGCGACGAGTTTGGCCTTGGGCAGGGATTTCGCGAACTGGCGGATGCCATTGGCATAGGGTGGATTGTGGGCCGGGGCGACGGCGGCGAATCCTTCGAGCGCATCGATGGCCGTTTGATCGGCGATGACGCATCCGCTGAGGTTCTTGCCGAGCACGGTCTTGAATCCGACCGCATCGATTTCATCCGGGTTGGCGATGACGCCGTCGCGCTGCAGCGTGGCGAGGGCGTCATCAATCACACCGGCATAATCGCTCACCCGCTCATAGCCACCCTTGGCAATGACCTCTCCACC
>JALOTR010000574.1 GCA_025457805.1 Akkermansiaceae bacterium
CACCGGTTGACGGGGCTTGCTTGTCCCGGTTGCGGCATGACGAGGGCCACATATGCCGCTCTGCACGGGCGTTTTGTGGAGGCTTTCTGGTTCAATCCGGTGGGAGTGCTGCTGCTGCCCATCTTCGGGGGTGTGGTGGTTTTCTTCCTGCCCTCATGGTTCCGCGGTGAACGGGATTTGCCGTTTTTTCGGATGAAATCATCGACCGCATGGTGTTTTGCGGCGGCGGTGCTGGGGTTCTGGATCCTGCGGAACATCCCGGCATGGCCCTTCACCTTGCTCGCTCCGCCCTGATCGATGGGTGGGCTATCCCCCATAAGTGGGCCTTGCCCGATGGCCGGGATGCGAGTATTTCACCCGCATGTCTTTGCTTTTGGGTGTGAATATTGACCACGTGGCCACGGTTCGTCAGGCGCGTTACGCATTTGCGAAAAATTCTCCCAACGCAGAGCCCTGCCCGGTGGCTGCCGGGCACGATGCCTTGGCGGGAGGTGCGGATTCGCTGACCATTCACGTGCGCGGCGACCGCAGGCACATGCAGGATGCGGATGCTTTCCGGATCCGTGCTGAAGTCCCCTTGCCCCTGAATTTGGAAATGGGAGTGACTGAGGAAATGCTTGGGCTCGCTCTCAAACTGAAGCCGGAATTTGCCTGTCTCGTCCCGGAATCCCGGATGGAAATCACCACTGAGGGGGGACTCAATGTGGTCACCGGATTCGACAAAATCCGGATGGTGGTCGCCCGGCTTCAGGATGCGGGCATCAAGGTCAGCATTTTCGTGGACCCCGACATCCAGCAAATCGAAGCCGCCAGCGAGACCTGCGCCGAGATGGTGGAACTCCACACCGGTTGTTTCGCCAATGCCACAGGGGACGAGGTTCAAACCGAACTGGACCGCCTCATCGCCGCAGCGGTGGCTGGCAAGTCGGCCGCGCTTCAGGTCAATGCCGGCCATGGCATCAATTATCAAAACATCACCCAGGTCCTCAGCGTGCCCCATTTGGCGGAGCTCAACATCGGCCATTCCATCGTTTCCCGCGCCTTGCGGATCGGAATGACGGCCGCCGTTCGCGAAATGAAAGAACTCATGGGCCCATACAGGGCCTGATTCCAACCATCGTCATGAGAGTTTTCGGAATCGGCATCGATGTGGTGGAAGTGGACCGGATTGCCTCGGCCATCGACCGCCATGGCGAGCCATTCCTTGCCAAGCTTTTCACGCCTTCCGAGCGGGAATATTGTGAATCCCGCAAAAATCCCGCCATGCATTACGCGGCGAGGTTTGCGGCAAAAGAAGCGGTTTCGAAAACTTTCAGAACCGGAATCGGGGGAAATGCCGGATTACTCGAAATGGAAGTCGTGAACGATGAAGCAGGAGCCCCCAGGATTCGCCTGAGCGGGGCGGCGGAGGCATTTGCCCGGGACAACCAGATTCGTGAAATCCAGATCAGCCTCACCCATGCCCGCGACTACGCCGCCGCCAATGCGATCGCACTGACCGATTGAGATTTTGTTTCATCCCATTTCCTTTTCCATTTCCATTTCCCACCATGCCACGCCCACGCCGCAACCGCCGCACCCCTGCCATCCGTGCGATGGTGCGTGAAACACAACTCAGCCCTGCTGATTTCATTCTTCCTTTGTTCCTCCACGAGGATGAGACGGATACGCCGATCGAGTCGATGCCGGGAGTCACCCGATGGTCTGTCGAAAGTCTGGTGCGCGAGGCGGGCGAGGCTTTCAAACTGGGAATCCCGGCAGTGGTGTTGTTTCCCAAAATCGAGGATGCGCTCAAGACTCCCGATGCAGATGAATGTTTCAATGAGGAAGGCCTGGTGCCCCGTGCCATCCGCGCCATCAAAGCCGCCCATCCCGGGCTTTGTGTGATCACGGATGTCGCGCTCGATCCCTATAACTCGGACGGCCACGATGGACTCGTGCAGCGGAATGCTGCGGGCGAACTCATCATTCTCAATGATGAAACCATCGACATTCTTTGCCAGCAGGCCGTCTGCCATGCCCGTGCCGGAGCGGACATCGTGGCGCCATCGGACATGATGGACGGCAGGGTGGCGGGAATCCGAAGTTCGCTCGACGATGAGGGCTTCATCGATGTGGGCATCATGAGTTATACCGCAAAGTATGCTTCCGCATTCTATGGTCCATTCCGCGGTGCGCTGGACTCCGCGCCCAAGGAAGGTGACAAGAAAACCTATCAAATGGATCCTGCCAATCTCCAGGAAGCCGTCCGCGAGGCGATGCTCGATCAAGCGGAAGGAGCGGACATCCTGATGGTGAAACCCGCCGGATTGTATCTGGACGTGATTGCCAAGGTCCGCGAGACGAGCGTTCTGCCCGTGGCCGCCTATCAGGTCAGCGGGGAATACCTCATGCTCAAGAGCGCCGCCGCCGGGGGCTGGCTGAATGAACGCGCCATTGTCCTTGAATCCCTGATTGCAATCAAACGGGCCGGTGCTTCCATGATACTCACTTACTTCGCCAAGCAGGCTGCCACTTGGCTTGCAGATGATAAATCCCACGCCTGATTTTCCAAAACCCTTGTTCCAAAGATCCCCATGAATCCCTTCAAATCATTCATCATCGGCAGTTGGCTTGCCACAGCCGGCATCCTCAGTGCCCAGAGTGTCCCCGTTCCCACCGCTCCTTCGAATCTGAGGGTGACGGTGCTTGGAATGAATGCATTCCTCATGGAGTGGAAGGACAACTCGTCCAATGAGAAAGGCTGGGAAATCCGCGTTTCACTCGGGAAAACCAGCACGCCCAACCGTTTCCAATTCCTCAATACACCGAATGCCACATCCTACGTCGTCCTGACCAATGATCTTCCCAATCGGGAATTTTCATTCCAAGTGGCGGCCTTCGCCGGAGATACCGGCTCCGAGGTTTTTTCCGCACCCTCTTCCGCCATCACTGTCAAGTCGCTCGGATCCTCCTCATTTGACGCTCCAGTGAACCTCAAGGCAACCGCCATCGATGACGGGCGCTGCCGCCTCAGTTGGACGGATCGAACAACTTCCGAGTATGGCTATCAGATCCAATTCAAGAAGGGCAATAAAGGCAAGTGGGAGGATTTGGTTTA
>JALOTR010000575.1 GCA_025457805.1 Akkermansiaceae bacterium
CCAAGCGCTGGAGGCTTTGCCGTATGGCGTCATGAGTTCGGCGCGGGCGGAAGTCAGCGGGCCGCCGGGCGCGGGCTGGATGAAGAAATGTTTGTAACCCGGTTGCGCAGTATCGGGAGCAAGGCCGGCGATGCGTTCGTGCATCCATTGGCCGATGGCTCCATAGGCGTAGTGGTTGAATGAATTCATCCCGGCATCGCCAAAACCATTTTCATGACTGTAACTGTTCCAACGCTCCCACATCGTGGTCGCGCCCTGATGGATCGAGTAGAACCATGACGGATAGTTTTCCTTGAAAAGAACCTGATAGGCGAGATCGGTGTGACCGAAACGATCAAGCACCGGGGCAAGCAGCGGGGTTCCGAGAAATCCCGTGCGAAGATGGCCACCGGCGTCGCCGACGAGGCGGACAAGGTTATCGACCGCCGGGGCACGCATCGACTCCGGCAAAAGATCGAATCCCAGGGCGAGCAGGTAGCCGGTTTGCGATTCGTTGGCGGTGGTGAGCTTGCCTTGCGGATTGAAATACTTCGCGACAAATGCTTCCTTGATCGAGACGAACAGAGCTTCAAGAGTTTCTGCATCCTCAGTCTTTCCAAGGCGGCGCGCGGCCTGCGCGGTGAGGTCGGCGGAGCGCGCGAAGTAGGCAGTGCCGATCAGGTCGCGCGGGGTGTCACCTTGCATATTGCCGGACTTGGGATTCGGTTGGAGCCAATCGCCGAATGCCTCGACATCGATGATATGGTTCCGGGCTTTGCTTTCATACCAGCCGACCCAGCGGCGCATCATGTCGAAGTTATCCTCCAGCACCGTGATGTCTCCGGTTCTCACATAGATTTCCCATGGCACGAGCGTCGCCGCGTCCGACAAACCGGGACCGCCGCAGCGGTTTCCCATGACGCCCTTGACATCAGGCACGATGCTCGGGATCGCTCCGTCCGCATGTTGGTCGAGGCGCATGCTTTCCAACCAACTGGCGAGAAAGGAATGGACGTCGGCATTGAAGAGGGCGGCCGGGGCAAAGGCTTGCGCGTCGCCGGTCCAGCCGAGGCGTTCGTCGCGCTGCGGGCAATCGGTGGGGATATCCAGGAAATTTCCACGCAGTCCCCAAGTGATGTTGCTTTGGAGTTGGTTGAGCAGTCTGTGCGATGATGTGAAAGTGCCGCTGGTGGCAAAATCGGAATGAAGCACACAGCCGGTCACCCAGTCCTTCTGCGGACGGGTTCCTGGCGGAAACCCACTCAGATCGACATAGCGGAAGCCGTGAAAGGTAAAAGTCGGGTGCCACGTGGCGATGCCATCGGCGGCTGCGGTGTAGCTGTTGGTGGACTTGGCACTGCGATAGTTGGCGGTGTAAAGCGTGCCATCTTTCTCTAACATTTCCGCGAAACGGATGGTGACGACCTGGTCTTTGCGGACCGGCATTTTCAGGATCGGCCAGCCGACGATGTTTTGTCCAAGGTCGAATACAAAGCGTCCGGGCTGCGGTTCGGTGACGGAGATTGCGGGTATCTTTTCGGTGACGCGCACCGGGTGGTGGCGCTTGGGGGCGAGGGTGACATTTTCTGCGGGCTTTTCGGTGATCACCGGCTGCCAGTGCGAATCATCAAAACCGGCTGAATCCCATTGTCCGAGGTCTTTGCGGGCGTCGAAGTTCTCGCCATCGTAAATGCTGGAGGAGCGGATCGGTCCTTTGTTAGACGCCTTCCAATCCGCATCGGTGGCGACGATGCGGGTGCTGCCGTCCGCATGAGTGAGTTCGAGTTGGAGCAGGAGATGGGGTTGGCGACCACTGGGCTCCAAGGGCTCCCAGCCGAGGCGTCCGGCATACCATCCCTCGCCAATGATGGCACCGACGGCATTCTTTCCTTCTCGCAAGTGCCGGCTCACGTCGTAGGTGAGGGTCTCGATTTTCCGCGTGTAGGGAGTCCAGCCTGGGGCCATGAAGTCGTTGCCAACCTTGCTGCCGTTGATGCGGACTTCGAAGACACCACGCGCCGTGACGTGAAGGCGGGCGGAGCGGAGTGGCTTGTCGATCGCGAACTCGCGGCGGAGATGCTGTGGTATAAAGCTCGCGGCGTCCGATACGATCATGCCGGTGGCCAGGTCGTATTTGGTATCTTCAGGAATCAGCTTTTCCTCGCGCTTGCCATTGCGGACGACGACGAGCGAGAGGGACTTGGGCACACCAAAAACCGGGTCCCGACCTGCAAGATCGTTGTTGGCGATGATGAGGGTGCTGCCTTGAGCGAGCAATTGCTTGAGCGTCGCCCGGACATCGGCGAGATGTTCGGGTTTTCCCTGTTCCCCATACAGGGCTTTCTCGATGACAATGTTGGGGCCCGGGCTTGATTCCGATGATGACGGATCGAGGCGGATCCACTGGGCCTGCCAAGCGGACATATCTAACAAACCCAACTCAAAACGAGCGGGCTTGCTCCAGGCGGCAGCGTTTCCTTCCTGATCCCAGAACATCACCTGCCAGTGCACGGCGAGGCGTGAGACGAGGGGCTTGCCAGCATAGCGGACCCAGGCGGATTGATTCGATTCCACCTTGCCACTATCCCAGAGATCCGCCTGGTCCGGCAGCAATCCCGGATGTGAGGCCGCCACAATGCGATAGGCGGACTGTGACTTCACGCCTGTCACTGCCGGGAGTTTCCATGACAGGGTGGGGGATGGGTCGTGGAAACCCATAGGTTCCACAAAACCTGAGAGCTTCTTCGTAAGAGTGAAAGATAGGATCAGAAGAGGGGGTTTTTAATTTATGAAAAAGAGAAAGAACAACAGGAGGTGTAAGAGATCGAAGAAGCTGATTCATAGGGCCCTCTTGGGAAAAATATACATTCCGTTTCACACACTCCGCACTCCAAAATGCTTAAGAAGCCGATTTGTGCGCAAATGCTAGACACCGCAAACGGGAGCGGAGTGGACATTAAAATCCATGAGCACCCGCAGCGCAGCGGTAACGACGCAGATGATCACAAGGCAGCTTCTTCCCGGCATTTTGTCAAACCCTCTTGGGTTCTCATCCACCCACCTATCCTTATAAAAAACAACTCCTACCGTCAAGGGCCGCTTCGCTTCCTCCCTTGACGGT
>JALOTR010000576.1 GCA_025457805.1 Akkermansiaceae bacterium
AATTGGATGGGGTGGGTGGGATGACCGGCGTCCCATTGTGAATGCCAATAGGTTTCCGGATTGCCATCGATAGCCTTGTCTGCGGCGTAAGTGGCATTGTGCTCGCTGCTGGCGACGGCTTTCCATTTTTCCGTGGCGATTCCCACCTCGCGGCTGCTCACGGCACCTTCCGATGTCGCGGAAAACGAGCGTGCTTTCACCGTGCCACCGCCGGGCAACGAGATGGGTTTGACATATCTAACAGACTGGCGGGACGGTTCGCTGCCATCAAGCGTGTAGCGGATTTCCACCTCCCGATCTGCGATTTGAAAGCCAGCCCCTTTGCCTGTGAAACGAGGTTGATCGAGTGAAAGGGATACATCTCCCTTGCGATCCACCCGGATGGCCACCGGCAGCGGCGGCTGGGCATAGAAGTGCGCGGAAATTTCTGCCACTGTGGGTGTCAGGCGGCTCTCCAGAATGCGCAGGCGCAGCTTCTCCGTGGTGATGGTGGGGAATCGCAGGATTTTTTTATAGCCCACCGTCGTGCCACTGGCGATTTCCTGCCACGTCCCGTTTACCCATGCATCGAGTGCGTGTTTTTCAATCCGCTGGCCGCGCTTGGACAAGGCTTCCTGGAAAACGAATCGATTCAAAGTGGTGGCTTTGGAGAGCTCTACCGTGATTTCTCCCTTGGATTCGGCCGCTTCCCAGAACGTGTCGAGCTTGTCATCACTCAATGGCGCTTTCACTGATATCGAAGCTCCCTCCGCGAGGTTGGTTCCATAAGTCGCGCGGATCCGGCGGCCGGTTTCGTGAAGGCAATCGACATCGCGCTGCGAGAAGCGTCCATCCTTGTTCGGCGGCACGTTGAGCATGAAAACGGAGTTTCCACCGACCGAGCGCTCGTAGATGTCGAACACATCATCGGCGCTGCGCACGCTTTGTTCGTGATCGTTGCGCCAGAACCAGCCGTGGCGGATGGAGGTGTTGGTTTCACAGGGGAGATAATACAAATACTTCGCGCCAAGAAGTTTTGCGCGGGAGCCCAGGTCATTGTCGGTCAGGTCCGGCCAGTCGCTATGTTCCGGAGCCACGGCCAGCGGGATGACATTCCATTCGGTGTCCCGCGTGGCACCCGCCTCGTTGCCGCACCAGCGGGTGTCCGGGCCTTTGCCGAAGATCATCGCATCCGGTGCAATCTTGCGGATGACGGCATACCAATCGGCATAAGTGTATTTCTGCCCGCCCTTGGACTTGGGCGTGGCTCCATCGAACCAGACTTCATGCACGGGTCCGTATTCGGTGAGGAGTTCGTAGAGTTGATTCAGCATGTAGCGGTTGTAATCATCGCACTTCATGCGGAACACCGGCGTGCCCTCGGGCCGGTCCTTGCGCTCGCGGGTGGGCTCGGTTTTGAACGCCGCCGGATCGGTGGGGATCACGCTATCGACGTAGGGGCTGCCATTTCCATAGAGTCCTTCCTTGGCTTCTATCTGATAGAGATCCGCCGGGGAAATATAGACGCCGAACTTGAGTCCATATTTGGCACAGGAGGCCGAAAGGTCCTTGGCGATGTCGCCCTTGCCCTGTTTCCATGGGGAATTCTTGATCGTCTGGCGTGCTTCGTAGCGCGATTGCCAGAGCACGTAGCCGTCATGGTGCTTGAAGGTCATCACCACCATCGTGATCCCGGCGGCCTTCATGTGACGGCACCAATCGTCCGTATCCACCTCCACCGGCGCGAAGGAAGCGGGATCCTCCATGCCATTTCCCCATTCCTTGCCAGAGAAGGTGTTGGGGCCGAAGTGGATGAAGCCGATGAATTCCTGTCGGTGATAGGCAAGCTGCCGCGCGGTGGGAATGGTGTGGGCGGCTTTGGCGAGGATTTCCTCCGGCGTGTCGCCGGGCTCGATGGGATGGAGATTGCTGAAATCCGCAGCAAGCACACTGGTGGCGGCAAAGGCAAAAAGAGGAAGACGGGAAAACAAAAACATGACCGCCGGACTACGCGGCAGGGAACCCGAACTTTCAAGCCGCAAGAAGCCTGCGGGAGGGAGCGTTTTGTTTGAAATGAAAGGACTTCTCCTCATCTGCCTGCTCGCTGCACCGCCTCTGCGGGCCGATGTGATGGTGGTGCATGGGCCAAGGGAACTGAGTGCGGCGATCCGGCAAGTGAAGGCCGGCGATACGATCCGCCTCGCCCCCGGCGACTATCCGGGAGGTAACTCGCTGCGGGAAATTGCAAATGTCACCCTCGAAGCGCTCGATCCCGCCAAGCCACCCCATTTCAAAGGCGGAGCCCAGGCATGGCATTTCGTGAGATGCGCCGGACTCACCCTGCGGAACCTTCATGTCAGCGGGCAGACGTCCAATGGAATCAACATCGACGACGGCGGCAAACGCGGGGACTTTGTTTCCGGAATCACGTTGGAAAATATCCATGTGTCCGATGTCGGCCCGAATGGCAACTTCGATGCCATCAAATGCTCGGGACTCGAAAACCTGAACATCCGCAACTGCAACATCACCGGTTGGGGTGGCCAGGCCATCGATCTGGTGGGTTGCAGAAAAGTGAACATCCGCGACTGCCGCATCACCGGCAAAGCAGGATTTTCCCAACACACGGGGCCGCAGTTCAAGGGCGGCTGCGAGGATGTGGTGATGGAAAACTGCCATCTTGTGAATGCCGGCGAGCGTCCGATCCAGGCAGGCGGTTCGACCGGCCTCGACTACTTCCGCCCGCCCGGTGCCACCTTCGAAGCCCGCCGCATCGTTATCCGCGGTAATGTCATCGAAGGCGGAACCTGCGCTTGTGCCTTCACCGGTGTGGACGGGGTGGAGTTCAGCGGCAACAAGGTGATTGAGCCCACCAAGTGGATTTTCCGCATCCTTCAGGAAACGCGTGAAACAGGCTTCGCCCCCTGCCGAAACGGGGTGATTTCAAACAATGAGTTCATTTTTCATCGATCCAAGGTGAACACAGATATCAACATCGGTCCCGGCACCGCACCGGAAACGTTTCGGTTCACCGGCAACCATTGGCTTGCCACCGATGCTCCGGAGCGGTCAAAACCCCAGTTGCCCGTGGAGGAAGTTCGAGGTTCGTATGGGGTGAGG
>JALOTR010000577.1 GCA_025457805.1 Akkermansiaceae bacterium
GCTATTGTTCGAATGGCGTGAACCGCATCGACCTGATTTACACCGATGGCCACCCGCGCGATGTTGATAACTCCGTTTATCACATGTTCTATCAATCCGGAGCCTTCCGCAATACCGCCGGAGCGCTCATCGATACCTATGCCAGCCTGCCTCTCGATCACGAAGGCGGCCAGCGGGGATCGGTGATCTATCAGTATTCCAACGCCGCATGGGGACCCGGCCAGGGACCGGATCAATGGATTCCCGGCGGCCGCGGCTGGACCTGGGACGTGCACTATGGAGCGGATGGAAATCCGGTGTGCGTGTTTCAAGTGCAGTCCGACAATGTCACCGGCAGCGGCTGGAATCATGACCGTATTTATTATTACTACGCCCGCTGGAATGGCACGGCATGGGAAAAACGCTTCATCGCCCATGGCGGCAGGCCGCTTTATGCCGCTGAGGACGATTACGGCGGCGGCATGACTCTCGATCCGGAAAACCCGAACGTGGTTTATATATCTTCCAATGCGGCCAATCCCTTCAATCTCACCAGCATCACTTCCGTGCCCCTGCGCGCCGCCGAGCGCTACGAAATCTGGCGCGGAGTCACGGCCAATGGCGGGCTCACGTTCACCTGGGAACAAATCACCGTGAACTCCGCAGCAGACAATCTCCGGCCCATCGTTCCGGAGAACCATGGCTACGACCACGCCTTGCTGTGGTTCAACGGAGTTTATACCACCTACACAAACTACAGCACCCGAGTGCTGGGCATTCTCCGGAATGACCTGGAAGTGCAAAGCTCCACCTTCTCGCCCGCCACCAACTCCGGCACCATCACCTGGTCCTCATCACCAGGCTGGATCTACCGCATCACTGGCTCTGCGGACCTCAGCGGTTTCCCCCACGAGGCAGCCGAAGGCATCGAGTCGCAAGGCTCGACCACCAGCCACACCTTCGGTTTTCCCAGCCCGCTCCAGAATCTCCCCAAGGCTTTCTTTCGGGTGGAATCGGAATAAGCCCCCCCGGATTTGACTTGGGCGTTGTAGGGATCACCCGCTCAGCGAACCACGCGCGCACCGCCGCCGCCGATCTGCTTCTCGACTTCCTTGCGCGTCGCCATCGAGGTGTCGCCCGGCGTGGTGGAGGCCAGCGCGCCGTGGGCGGCTCCGTATTCGACGGCTTTCTGGGCATCGTTGAATTCGAGGAAACCAAACTGCAATCCGGAGGCAAAACTATCCCCACCGCCCACGCGGTCGAGGATCTCAAGACCGGGATACTTGCGGGATTCGTGGAATTTCCCGTCGTGCCAAAGAATCGCGGACCAATCATTGACCGTGGCGGAAATCACACCGCGCAGGGTGGTGGCGGCGACTTTGAAGTTCGGGAAGGTTTTCACCGCCGTCTCGATCATCGCCTTGAAGGCATCCAGTTCGATGGCGGAAATGTTGTGGTCCACGCCCTCGACCTCGAAGCCGAGCGATGCGGTGAAGTCCTCTTCGTTGCCAATCATGACATCCACATATTTGGCGATCTCGCGGTTCACTTCCTGGGCCTTGGCGAGGCCACCGATGGTTTTCCAGAGCGAGGGACGGTAGTTGAGATCGTAGGAAACGATGGTGCCATACTTGTTGGCGGCCTTCACCGCTTCCACCGTGAGCGCGGCGGTGGTTTCCGAAAGCGCGGCGAAAATGCCACCGGTGTGGAACCAGCGCACACCGAGCTTGCCGAAAATGTGATCCCAATCGACATCGCCCGGCTTGAGCTGGGACGCAGCGGTGTTGCCGCGATCCGGATTTCCCACCGCGCCACGAATGCCGAAGCCGCGTTCGGTGAAATTGAGGCCGTTTCTCACATTCCGGCCGATGCCGTCGTCCTCGCGCCATTGGATGAAATCCGTAGCCACGCCGCCCTGCATGATGAAATCCTCGACGAGATGGCCCACTTCGTTGTCCACGAAAGCGGTGACCACCGCCGTCTTGTAGCCGAAGCATTTGCGCAGCCCGCGCGACGTGTTGTATTCGCCGCCACCTTCCCAGACCGCGAAGTTGCGGGCCGTGCGGATCCGTCCTTCACCGGGATCGAGGCGGAGCATCACTTCGCCGAGCGAAATTTGATCGAAGGCACATTCGGACTTGGGCTTGATGGTCAGTGGCATGGTTTTGTGGGTGGGAGAGGATTTTCACGCAGGATGCCCGCGCAAGCGGATTGGAAATCAAAGCAACGCATCCTGCAACACGCAGATTCAGCGGCTTCGTGTATTTTCGCAGGGCAAAATTGCAGAAACATACCACCAATCCCCCAAATCCATCCCACACCACCAAACCAACCTAGAGTCAACCTAGAGTCAACCTAAAGGCAGCCTAAAGCCAACCTAAAGCCAACCAAGCGACGAAATCCCGACAAAGGGACGGACCTATTATTATTGGCTCGTGAGCGCGACTAGCCTGCGCAAATCGAATCGAATCTCTGATAAAGGGACGGACCTTTTATTGTTTTCTGATTTGGGAGGCTTGGTGGTTGGCTCGTGAGCGCGACTGGACTTCGCAAATCGAATCGTATCAGGTGGCGGGCGCAATCTGGCCGGGCATCAACTCTGGCGGTCTAAAGATCTCCGATAAAGGGCGGACCATTTATAGCTTAACCCGCTACACCCAGCCCGAGAAGGACATGCTCCTCTTGCTGCTCCTGTTGAACCCACTGAAACTTAACCTACCCGACCAAGCCCCACCCAAGATCCAAGCACCGCCCTTAAAATGAGAAATTGAGAAAATTCAGTAGTGCCGACCTTTTGACCACGATGTCGCAAAATCAAGGATTCCAGCTCCATCCTCCCCTCCATTCCGCGAAGTCGGGATAGAGTGCGCCATGTTTGAACATATCAATGCATCGACCTCCGGAGATCAAGCGATCCCCTTCCGCAGATCTCTCAGACTCCACAAGGCGTGACTCGCCGGCGCGGCTTCTCCTCTCAACTTTCTCGCGCCATCCTTGCGCTTCGCTCCAAAGCGATCCCGTGCACTCACAAAAGCCTCGTTCACGAATTCCTTGCTGCCGATCACCGCTCCCGCCGTGAAGTAACGAATCCGGCAATGCAAGATCTTCGCCACTCC